>JBBQIO010000765.1:0-2483 GCA_038325015.1 Polyangia bacterium | reverse complement strand
CTCGGCTGGAAGGGCTCGGCCAAAGACTATCGCCACTATCGCCAGGCCTACGGTCTTTTGGCCGGTCTGGCCGCGCCGCTGGTCGTCTCGGTCCACTCGATCGTGTCCACCGACTTTGCCACGACCTTGGTCCCCGGCTGGCATTCGACCGTATTTCCCCCCTACTTCGTGGCCGGCGCCATTTTCTCCGGCTTTGCGATGGTGCTCACGCTGATGATTCCGGCGCGCCGCGTTTTCCACATGGAGAACGTGATCACCAAGCGCCACCTCGACGCGATTGCCAAGATGATCTTGGTCACCGGCTGGGTCGTGACCTACGCCTACATGACCGAGTTCTTCATGAGCTGGTACTCGGGCGACGACGTCGATATCTACACCCGCTTCGTCAGCTATTTCACGGCCAAAAATTCGCTGGTCTTTTACGTCTGCATCTTGTGCAACTGCATGTTGCCCAACGTGCTGTGGTCCAAAAAAGTGCGGGTCAACGAGATCGCGCTGTGGATCATCTCGATCTTGGTCAACGTCGGAATGTGGGGCGAGCGCTTCATGATTATCGTGCTCTCGCTGCAGCGGGAGTATCTGCCGGCCAAGTGGCACGGCTTTACGCCGACCTGGGTCGACATCAGCATTTTCGTCGGCACGCTGTGCTTCTTCTCGTTCCTCTTCATGCTGTTCTTGCGCTTCGTGCCGATGATCGCTCTGTCCGAAGTCAAAGAGCTCAAGCATGAGCTCACCGAAGGGCATCACTAATGAGCGGCGCCAAGCTACTGATGGCGGAATTCACCACGCCCGACGCGCTCACGCACGCGATCGAAAAGCTGCGCGAAAAAGGCTACAGCGACCTCGACGCGTACACCCCGTACCTGATGCCCAACCTGGAAAACACGCTGGGCCTGGGTCGCAGTAAGCTTCAGCGACTGGTGTTTCCGATCGCGATGGGCGCGGCGGCCAGCGCCTACGGGTTGATGTGGTATTTGAACGGCATCAACTACAACCTGAATGTCGGCGGTCGACCGGGCCACGCGTCGCCGGCCTTCGTGCCGATTACGTTCGAGACCGGCGTTTTGGTCGCCGGTTTGACGGCGGTGGCACTGATCTTCGTGTTCGCCGCGCTGCCGCGGCTGTCGCATCCGGTGTTCGACGCCGAGGGCTTTGATCGCGCGTCGATCGATCGCTTTTATGTCTCGATCGATGCCGACGATCCCAAGTTTGATGAAGAGAAGCTGCGCGTCGATCTCAAAGAGCTGGGCGCCGAGACGATCTCGTTTGTCGGCGATAAAAAGCGGGCGAAAGCCGAACCGGAGGCGCACTCATGAAGACGCGCGCGCTCCTGATCATGTCGTTCGGGCTGACCGCTGTGGCCGCCGCCGGCTGCGACGGCGTCATTCCTGGCGCCAACCTCAACCGCATGATCCGGCAGCAGAAGGCCAAGCTGTGGACGCAGAGCGAATACTTCGAAGACGGCCGCACCGTGCGGCCCGTTCCTGACGGTACGGTGCCGTGGCATGCCGACGTCGACCATCCGGCGCTCAACACCGGTGAGGTCGACGGAAAATACGTCGAGCAATATCCGGTCGCGCTCACGCCCAAGCTGCTCGAACGCGGTCGCGATCGCTTCAACATCTACTGCGCGGCCTGCCATGGCGTGCGTGCCGACGGGGACTCCGAGGTCTCGCACAACATGGAGCTGCGCAAGCCGCCGTCGCTGATTGACGACAAGCGTCGCGCCTATCCGCCCGGTCGATTATTCAGCATTGCCACGCTGGGCTACGGAATCATGCCGGCCTATGGCAATGAGCTGCCGACCGACGACCGCTGGGCGATTGTCGCGTATTTGCAGGCGGTGCAGTTCAGCCAATCGGCCAAGCTCGACTCGCTCCCCGCCGCTGTGCGCAAGGAAGCGGAGGAGGCGCTCCACTAATGGAAACGTTCAACGCGGCGGCGTCGAACCGCTGGCTCAAGCTATCTGTGCCGGTGGCATTGATCGGAAGCGCCTTGATGGGGCTCGGCTTTGCGACCAATCCGGTCGAGGCTTTTCGCTCCTATCTCGTGGCGTGCATCTGGATCACGACGATCAGCTTTGGTGGATTGATCTTCTTGATGATCGTCAACGCCATGGGCGCAACCTGGCCGGTGGCGATTCGTCGATTGCTCGAAACGGTGGCCGGGGTCCTGCCGATGTGCGGTCTCCTGTTCATTCCGGTGCTCTTCGGAATCGCCAAGATCTATCCTTGGGCGACGCCCGATGCGCTGGCGCCGGCGGTTCGCGTGCTGGTGCAAAAGCGGCACGCTTTTCAGACGGTCAACGGCTTTATCGGCCGCTCGGTCTTCTATTTCGCCTTCTTCAGCCTCGTGGCCTTCATTCTCGGCCGCTGGTCGAACAAGCAGGACCACGCCAAAGACAACGACGAAGCGGCGGCGCTCAAGTATACGATTAAGGCGTGGTCGGCCGGGCTCTTGCCGCCGGTCGGTCTGGCCTTCAC
>JBBQIO010000764.1:0-2489 GCA_038325015.1 Polyangia bacterium | reverse complement strand
CCGGCACCGTGTAAAGGTGGAAGCGCGTCTTGAATCCCCGGATTTCGCCCAGCGAGAGCGGCAGAAAGTCGAAGAAGAGCGTGCGCTCGGTCTCCGTCGCCAGGGAGATCATCTTGCCCTTGGCCTCGGGATTCGTCTTTGTGTAGATGTACTGCAGGTTGGTCGTCTTGCCGCACAGGCCCGGCCCGTAATAGACGATCTTGCAGTTGATCTCTCGGGAGCTGTAGTTGATGAAGCTCATCGTTTACGGCTCGCGATCAATCGTTGAAGAGATTGTCGATGTCGTCGTCCGAAATCTCGCCCAGCACTGGGGCGGAATTACCCGACGCCATCTTTTTGATGAGCTGATCAAAGACCTTGGTCAGCTCCTCGCCCGCCTTCTTGACCCTCAAGCGCACCAGGCCGAGCGATGAACGGGCGTCGAAGAGCACGACCAGAATCGCCCGCTGCGCGACCAGCGAAATGTGGATATTGGTGCGCTCGCCCTCGTGAAACTGACCCGAGAATTCCTTCTCGTTCATCAGCTTCGCGATGCCGCCCGTAGCCGCGACGTTGCCGGCAAAAAGCGATGACAGCGACGTGACGTCCAGGTGCTCGGTGGTGCCTGAGCGGGCAATCTCCTGACCGTCTTTATTGATGACCAAAATGGCGATCGAGTTCGAGTCTCGCTGCAAACGGTCGCAGATTGTCTGAATCTGCCGCTGCTCCTCCTCGAACATCACGATCTGGGGGCTACCCATTCTCGTCTCTCTCCTCGTCTGACATCCTGACTTGCCGTGAACGACTGAGGTCAGTCGCGTTGAGCGCGCTGGGCCCCCCCGGGGGTGGCACCCGGAAAACCGATCACTCCTTGTTATCAGAAGCCCGTCGATAGTTCAAGAATTGGGGTCGAGCGTCACTACATCTCTCGGCGAGCGTCCCTACATCTCTCGGCGAGCGTCGAGTGCGCGGGCGATGGTGACTCCGTCGGCATATTCGAGCTCGCCGCCGACGGCCAGACCCGACGCGATGCGCGTCACCTTGACGCCGAGCGGCTTGCAGACGCGGGCGATGTACAGCGCCGTGGCCTCACCCTCGACATTGGGTGATGTGGCGACGATCAGCTCTTTGATCTCGACCGGCGACTGGCCGATGCGCTCGATCAGCTCGCGCAGCCTGAGGTCGTCCGGACCGATGCCGTCGAGCGGCGACAGCACGCCATGGAGCACGTGATAGAGGCCGCGAAAATTTCCCGTGCGCTCGATGGCGTGGAGGTCGGGCGGCGAGGCGACGACGCATAGGGTGTGCGGGTCGCGGCGAGCGTCACTGCACAACGCGCATGGGTCGCTCTGCGTCAGATTCATGCATTTGGAGCACAGCGAGATGCGCTCTTTGACCGTGACCAGCGCCTCGGCGAGCTCGCGCGCGTATGCGTCGGGCGCGCGCAGAATATGAAACGCCAGCCGCGTCGCAGTGCGCTCACCGACCCCCGGCAGCTTCGATAAAACGCGAACGAGATGCGCGATCGGGTCCAGCGGTTCGGCCTAAAACATGCCTGGAATCTGCAGCCCGCCGGTGATCGACTGCATGCTGTTGGCCACCAGCTCCTGCGCTTTTTGCAGCCCCTGATTGACGGCCGCGACGATCAGGTCGCACAGCAGCGTCGGATCCTTGGGATCGATCGCTTGCGGGTCGATGCGCAACGAGCGCAGCTCCATTCCGCCGGTCACGACGACCGTGACCATGCCGCCGCCGGACGAAACTTCGACCGTCTTGGTGCGCGCTTCTTCTTGGGCCTTCATGAGCTGCGCCTGCATCTGCTGCGCTTGCTGCATCAGGGCGTTGAGATCGGGTCCGCTCATTCGCTTTTCTCCACTGGATCGAGGACGTCGACCGCACTCGACGCAAACAGCGACGAGGGCGCTGCCTCGTCGAGAACCGGCTCGCGCCACGTGCCGCCGAATTTTTCGTCGATCACCCGGCGCATCGGATGCTTCAGCGCCTCTTGCTGGCGCTCGGCGTAGTCATGGTCTGTGGTGCGCTGCGCAACTTCGAGCAGCGACGGCAGGAGCGACGGCTCGGCCTCGGGCGTGGCGCCGACGACGATCTCGACGGGGAGCGACTGTCCCAAGATCTGCTCGAGCAGCTTGGACAAGAGCGGGAGCCGCTCGCGCATGCCGTCGGCGGCAAACTCGCGCTCGAAGCCGAGCCGCAAGCAGCTCGGCGACCATTCGAGGAGGCGCGCCTGCGCCAGCCCGGACAGGCGTGGCTCGACGGCCAGGATGGCCTGCACAAGCTCGGTAAAGTCGGTTGGGCGGGCGCGGGTTGGCTTGGGCGGCTCCGCCGCTTTGGTGCTTGGCAGAGGCGCCGCAATCGTGGCGGAAGCGCGTCCTGGGGTCGGCGCAGGCGGCCGGTCGCGCGTCGGACCATTGTCGCCGCGACCACCGCCGGCACCGCCACGTTCGAGTCGCACTTCGAGGGCCTCGAGCCGATCGACCAATTCGGCGATC
>JBBQIO010000763.1:0-2491 GCA_038325015.1 Polyangia bacterium | reverse complement strand
CAGCATCTCCGACGCTCCTTCGAATCAGCGTCAGAAACAGAATCATACAACCGCAAACGCGGGGTAACATCATGACTCACCGAGTCAATCGGTCGCGCCAGATGTGTAGAAGCCCTAGTGCGTTCGCAGGGACGACACCGTGCTGGTGGTGATAGCCGCGCCCTACCCAACGCGCATCAGTTCGACGATGCGCTTTGCATCCGGCAGCTTGTCTGCCTCCAGCACCGCTTCAACCAGCGCCGCCTGCTTGCCCGCAGGCAACGCGCGCGACAGCTTGTTGAACTTTTCGACAATGTCGTCGCGACTGCCGAAGGATTTCTCGCTGCCGCGCGGGGCTTCGCACGTCTCGGTCCAGACCGAGCCATCGTTCAGATGCACGTCGACGCGCACCTTGTGGCGGAACTTCGAGCCGAGCGCGGTGATCTCCGGATCATGCAGGCACTCGACCTTGCGCGACAGCGCGATGCGCTCTGCGTTGTCGACCACGTCCGGGGTGAACTGGTCGATGAACACATCGCCTTCCAGCAGCAGCGTCGCCACGCAGAACGGCAGGTTCAGTTGCGCCGAGGTCAGGCCCTCGGGCCGGTACGGCCAGCCGACGTGGTCCACCGTCACCTGCGATCCGTGCACCACAATCTTCTTCAGCTCGTCGAGCTTGAACGGCCGGCGCTGCTGGATCGCGCGGATCGAGTCCAGCGTGGTGTGGTTGCTGCCGACGCAGGAGTAGAACTTCAGCGCGATCCGCATCGTTTCGAAACGCTGGCCGAGTTCGGCGCTGAGCTCATCCATGTTGAAGCGGTCGGTCGAGCGGGAGAACGTCGTGCAGTAGCCGCCATACGGCGCTTCGAACACGTCCTGGATGCCCGTGAAACCGTTGCTCGCCAGCAGCGCCCCATAGAGTCCGCTCTGCGACGAGCGGCCGGCATGCATGCGCTTGACCATCGCGCCGAATTGCGCGGCCATCAGTCCTGCCGCCTGCGTGCCGGCGATGCCGAGCGCATTCACTGTCTGGTCCGCATTCAGGGCGAGACCACGCGCAGCACCAGCGGCCGCGGAGAAGACGCCAAGCGTCGCGCCGGAATGCCAGCCCTGGCCGATGTGCTCCTGGCCCATGCACATGCCAACGCGCGGGCCGATCTCGTAGCCGGCGACCGCGCTTGCGAGAAACTCCTTGCCCGACATCGGCCGATGGGTTTCGGCGATCGCCAGCAGCGCAGGCAACGTGACCGCACCGACGTGAAGGACACCGACCCGGTGAACGTCGTCGAGCTCAAAACCTTGCACCTGCGTGCCATTGATCAGCGCCACATGCGGCGACGACAGTTTCAGGCCAGTTCCCCAGACCGAGGCCGCGGACGACGTGTCGGTCGCAGTCAGCGTCGTCTGCAGGATGCGGCACCATTCGAGATTGGCGCCGTAGATGGCGCAGCCGAGCGAGTCGAGGATCAGAAGCTTGATCCGCTCGATGACCTCGGGTGGGATCTGCTCATAGCGAAGCGAAGAGACGAACTCGGCAATCTTTCGCGTATGTTTGTTATCGACCTTGGTGCCGTGCTCGCTCATCCGTCCTCAAGCTCCTGCCGTCAGATCCATCACACGCTTCAGCGATCCCGGCTTTTCAAAATTCGCAAGCGTCTCGTACAGCTCGTCGCATCGCCCCTTGCCGAATACTGGCTCGACGAGGCTGGTAAACTTGGCGCGGATGTCCGCTTCCGACATCGGATTGGCCGGGTGGCCGAGGAAGTGTTTTGTCTCTGCGTGCAGGTGCTCGCCGTCCTCGAGCCAGACATCGAGAGTGGATTGATGATTTGGTTGATCCGCGATCGGCTGCAGCTCGACCGTCGGCACGATTGCCTGCACGGCTTTGTCGTTCATCGTCCGTTCGTTGAAATCGGTGGCAACCCCGCGGTATCCGCGCAAGCCCATGGCAATGCAGAAGGCCAGGCTGAACTTGCATTCGAGCGGCGTTTTGGGCTCGGTCTTGCCGGCTGTGAACGGCGCGGTCGCGTGCACCTTTGCCGTGATCTTCTTCACCCGGCGGTCGCCGACCTTGTCCTTGAGCGACTGCGCAGCCTGGATCGAGGGATGCGTGGCGCGGCAGCAGGCAAACGGCTTGTAGCCGTTGTTCTCAATTTCCCAGGTGGTGAAGTCCAGCTCCGGCACCTTGACGTTGCCGTCCTGGATGAATGCATCGATCAGACCGCCATTGCGCTCGAACAGCGTGTGCGCCGCCGTGAACCCGGCCTCGGCCAGCCCAGCGGCCAGGATGCCTTCCATTGCGCCGCGACCTGCGTGGAACGGCTTCGAGTCGGTGCCGAACGAGGCGACAAACCCGGCGCCACTCGTCGCGGCCGCGCCGAGCGCGTTTGCGGTCTTCTCTGCGTCGAAGCCGAGCATGGAAGAGATTGCAGCCGCCGCTCCTGTCGGCCCCAGCACGCCGGTCGGATGAATGCCGCGCTTCTGCATGTTGCGGCCGATACCCGTGATGCTA
>JBBQIO010000762.1:0-2496 GCA_038325015.1 Polyangia bacterium | reverse complement strand
GAACCGGTAGCGCGCGCCCAGCGCCCAGGTGACTTCGTCACCGATGTCGTAAATGAGTCGCGGGCTGGCCACCGCCGCGGCGACGTCGTACGGATCGTAGATGCGCGTCTCTTTGCGCACCACGAATCCCACGTTGGCCGCCACCGTGAAACCGTGCGTCGTGATGTCGGCGATGAGCTGCGGGCGAAACGTCGCTGTGGTGTCGCCGAGAAACGCCGAATCGTCGCCGAACGGAACGGTGACCATCGCCTGCAGCGCCAGGCCGAAGACGCCGCGCCGCAAGAGCCGCGCCTTGAGCGCCACGCGCGCATCGCCCGGCGCAGCGTTGGGCCGGCCAATCGCGGTCGCCGATTGTGCGGCGAAAAACCCGGTCGCCTTGATCGACGCGCTGGCCGCCGAGATCGGATGGCCGTACGCGGCGGTGTACTCCTGCGACGAAAACGGAATCAACGCCGCGAGCTCGAGCCAGCTGGTCAGACCGACATGCATGCCCAGGTCGAACGCGATCTGCCGGCTGATCAGCGTCTGCGAATGCACGCTCATGCTGCTCGCGTCGTACATCGACAGTCGAAGCGGGTTCGCGGCCCAGTTGGCGTAGAGCGAAAAGCCGAAGTCCCACTGCTTAGCAGTCTCCGCGCGTTCGACGCTGACGATACCGAAGCCGTCCATCGACGGATGGAACAGCTCGGTGTCGATTCCGCGCTGCGCCTCGGCGCTGGCCCCACCGAGGAGCGCGAGCCCCACGGTCAAGAGCTGCGCGGTCCGACCAAAGCGGCTCATTATTGGGCCAGGCAGATGCTGTTGTTTTGCGGGTCGCGCGGACACGGATGGTAACGGTCGACGAACAGCACGTTGGTCGTCGTCGTGCCGGGGTGCGTCTCCCACAGGATGCCGCCACCCATGCCCGAGTAGTTGGTCGGCGAGTCATCGCCCAAGGTGCCGGCGACGAGCGCCGCGCCGACGCTGCTGGTGGCCGTGACCGCAGCCGCGGCCACCGTCGAAAAGTCGGTCGAAAAGTAGCGCGCGCTGGTCAGAACCGCGCCGCTGTTGACCACCGACACGCCGGGCACCGGGCTGGCCTCGGTCGCCGCCAGGTGCGTCTCGGGTGGGGCCGGGTCGGCGTAATATTTCAGGACGTACGCGCCGAGCGCGTCGTAATCGGTCGCGCCGCCGGTCTGACTCGTCCAGCTCGTGATGAGCGCGTGCGGCGCTGCGTAGACGTCTATCTGATACGACTGGCCGGCGACGAATTGCGCACCCGAAGCGGTCAGCTGCAGCACTTCCGGAGTCGTGCCTTTGACGTCGCTAACGGCCACCGCGACCAGCCCGCCGAAGGGCGGCGGTGTGATGTCGGCGAACAGATACGTGTCGTCGGTGGCGACATCGGCCGCGCCACTCGCGGTGGTCAACGGTGGGGTGGTCGTTGGGGCCGCCAAAAAGGCCAGCGGGTTGAACGCCTGAACGCGCACCTTTTCGCCAGTTGCGAGAAATGAATTGTCGACGAAATGGTGCACCACCCCGTTGATGCAGATCTTGCCGGTGGCCGGCGTTGGGCAGGCGGTTGGCACATGCAGCGTCGGGCCGCCGCTGCTCAGGCACTGCCCGGTCGCCGCGTTCAGGGTGGTGCCCGGACCGCACGTGATCTTGGAGATGCAAATGCCGCCGACGATGCCGGCGCCCGCGTCGACGTCGCACGGGATGGCCGTGCCCGGGGCGTCGGTCGGCACGCACTGCAGGCTGCCGCTCGTCGCCTGCACCTGTTTGGTGCCGGGGCCGCACGTCGGGCTGGCGCAGCCGCTGACCAGCGACGACAAAAGGAGACCAACGGCCAGCGTCCAATGGGGCGCGGCCGCAGCGCGAAAACGAATGGATGGGCTCATATCGAGGGCTCCGTCGGTTGCTTCCAACGTCACAGACTGATCGTTCCGTCGTCGAGGCTGACGTAAAGCGCGGCCGTTCCCGCCACTCCGGCCCCGACCATGTCGAAGTGCACCACGTCCGCACCGCCGGGCGTCGGCGTGCTATCGATGTACAGCGGCCCGCGATGCAGTGGATCGACCATCGCTGGTGGCACGCTCTCGACGGTCGCCCACAATTCGCGAATGCCGGCCAGACGGTCCGGGCTGATCATCTTGAACCCGTCGATGCCAGCGACGGGCACCTGGGTGGAAAACGCAATGAAACCGAGCACTGCGCCGTGCTTCGGGGCGGTCAGCTGCGCCGGGTTCCCGGTGTAACTGAGTAAGCTTTGCGCCCAGTACGACTGGCAGGCGATCAGCCGTTCGCCGGCCGTCGGGTTGGCGGCCAGCGTCGGCACGGGCGTGTCGTTGTAGGGCACGACCGCCAACAGCGATGTCGATGCATTGCCGCCTAGGGTCCCCGAGGTCACCTGCGCAATCCGGTTGATGACCTGCTGCGCTTGCTGCGCCGGCGTCTGCGTGACGCCCGCGATGGTGACGTCCCCGGGGTAGGCGTCGGCCGAGGTGAGCAGGTTGC
>JBBQIO010000761.1:0-2499 GCA_038325015.1 Polyangia bacterium | reverse complement strand
TGGCGCTCGATCTGCCAGTGCTGCTGGTGCGCGGCGACTCCAGTCCGCCGCAGTTCGGCGCGATCTTCGGCCGGCTGCAGCCATGTCTGCGACGCGCCGAGCGCGCAGTCATTAGCAACTCATCGCACGGGATGTCACGCGTCACCCCCGCCGAGTTCAACTCGGCCGTGATGACTTTCATTGCGAAGTACTGACTCGGCTCGAGCCGGCACCTTGGCCGCAGGAGGAAGAAGATGAGCGCCGATCTGGAACCGCCGCAATTCGCGCTGCGCGGCCCACCGATCGACTTCTACTTCGACTTCATCTCCGGCTACGGCTACTTCGCGAGCCTGCGGATCGAGGAGATCGCCGCGCGCTACGGGCGCAGCGTCAATTGGCACTGCATGCTGCTCGGCGTTGCCGTGATGAAAGTGATGGGGCTAAAGCCGCTGCTCGAGACACCACTGAAAGGGGACTACGTCCGACACGACTTCCCTCGCTGCGCGCGCCGCCTTGGCCTCTCGCTGGTGCGCACTGCCCGTGACCCCATGATGGATCCTCGGCCCGCGGCACGTGCCTTCTGCTGGGTCAAGCGCCATCACGCCGGTCACGAAGGCGCCTTCGCGAAGCAGGCATTCGACCGCTATTGGCGGCTCGGTCGCGACCTGTCGTCCTCCGATGAACTTGCTGCGAGCGCCGGCGCGCTCGGGCTCGATGGCACGGCCCTGCGGGAGGGGATCGAAAGCGAAGAGACGCACATCGACCTCCGCAATTCCGTTTCGGCATCGCTCGAGCGCGGCGTCTTCGGCTCGCCGTTCGTGTTCGTCGACGGCGAGCCGTTCTGGGGCTCTGACCGGCTGGAGCAGATCGAGGAGTGGCTCGCGCGCGGCGGCTGGTGAAATGGGTTACACAGCGCTCATCAATCGGGGGCCGAATCAGAGCAGCGCGTGCCTGTGCTGTCCCAAGCTGGCGTCACCATCATCAACGTCAGCCTGGTTGTTGAGCGCGCTGAAGCAAAGTTGACGAAACCCGCTGAGAAATGTTCCACCTGCGTCGCGCTTTCCCCACCTGTCTATAGGCCCCTGGCAACGTCGCTGACCCGGTGGCGCGTCTAAACGCCACGATCGGGCGGCGCACCAATGATTTTCAGTTCTTCGTCGATCCGGGCAGACCAATACGGCATCGAGAGTGCGTGTGCGAGCGAGTACGCCGCGGCAAGGTGCTGCGCGGCGGCCTCGTACGCCCCCACGTCGCGCTCGAGCTGACCAAGCCCTAGCAGAACCTTGGCCTCGAGCGGACGCAGGCCACGTTGATGCGCGATCGACAGCGCGTCCAGGAAGTAGCGCCAGCCGATTCGCGAGCGCCGGCCTCTCGGTCAATCAAGCCACTGACCCAGAAGGCGTTCGCTTGATAAACGGGTTCGTGCCGCTGGGCGCCCGTGCGCGCCGCATCCGCCGCGATCCGGCGAGCGTCATCCAGACGACCGTCCAGCAGGTAGGCTTCGGCGAGCAGGCCTCCGGTGAAGGAAGTCCCCGAACGCAGCCCACGGGCGTCGCAGCTTGTGATCACCTCCTCGATCAAGCGTGTGCCGCGCTCGAGCTGCCCCATGCGGACCAGCGCGGCCGCCAGCGGCCAAGCAATTGCGGCCGACCATTGAAGTAGCGTGTGGTCGCGCATTCCCGGCAGCGCCATCGCCCGATCACCGACCTCGACCGCCCGATCAAACTCCCCGCGCAAACAGTGCAGGTATGTGAACCCGTGAAGCGCAGCGAGCATCAGAATCGGATCGCCGCTGCTCTGCGCCGCCTCGAGCGCCTGGGCCGCGTATATCGCCGCTTGGTCGAAGCGACCGAGCTCGCTCAGCGGCCATGCTGCCCAGCTGCGACTGATCACGGCGAAAAAGCGGTCGTATCGCGGTGCGCTCGCGTCGTTGCGCAGTCGTTCGATGTTGTCCTCGAACGCGGCAATCGAAGCTTCCTGGTTACCTCGGGTGTTCTCAATCTGACCGATGTAGAACTGAACAGCGATCGCGAGTTCCTCGCGAACGGCGTGAACTTCAAGCTCGACAACGTGACGAGCACCCTGAACCTCTAGTTGTCGTCACGCGCGAGGCGGATTGGCCGAGCGCCGTCGATCGAGGCGACATTGACGCCTTGGCCGGCGGCTCGGCATTCAGACCGGTCGTCGATACCGCCACCGCCTGTGTGTCTCCGGAGCCGAGGAGCGCAGGCTCGGAGCCCGCGCGCGCAGCGCGCTTCCACCTCTGACCTGGCCGGGGGTGCTTGAGCGCAGAGCGCGAAGCGAACGAAGCCAGTTACCCGGCCGGGCCCCGAGACCGAGCACCGCAGGGGAGTCGACGCGAAGCGGGGACCGCCGCGGTGAAGCGCCACCAGCCATCCGCCCGCGGCTTGGCGCGCTCGGTCGTCGAAGAGACTAGACCTGCATCTGCATGATGTCCGAATACGCCTGCACCAGGCGATTCCTGACCTGCAGCGTCGCGGCAAAGCCGATCTGCGCCTT
>JBBQIO010000760.1:0-2504 GCA_038325015.1 Polyangia bacterium | reverse complement strand
CGGCGTCGTCGGCGGCGTCGTCGAGCGCACGCGCGAAGCGGGCACGGTACTGCTGTTCGAGCGCATAGCGCGCCCAGTCGAGCAGCGCGGCCATCGGCAAAAGCGCGGCGAGGAAGGCCAGGGCGAGCTTCCAGCGCAGCGTCATCGTGCCGGTGCTCTGGGCAGGGCGGGCGCAAAGTAGGCGTTGGCCCAGTCCACCGTTCCGTCGGGCCCCAGGCCGAGCTGCAGATTCTCGTCGTGCCACAAGCGAGCGGCACGGCGGCCGAGAATCAGTACCGGTAGGTTTCCCATGTCGGGCAGAGCGGCAGCGTGCAAAAGGCGGCTCTGCGCCTGGCGCGGGTCCACAGCGGCGACGAGCGCGAGCGCATTGAGCCCGGGGTCGGTACTGCACACGGAGGTGGTGGCCAGCGCGACTTCGAAGCGCCCATTGGACAGGCGATCGATAAAATCGCGCGGCTGCGCACGCTCGATGGAGGCGTCGACGCCGACGCGGGCCAGCTCGGCCAGGAGGCGATCATTCAGCGCCGCATCCTCGAAGCGGCCGCCATCGATGAGCAGCTTGACCGCCGAGCGCGGCGCGGTGACCGGCGGCGAGGGCGCGGTCGGACCGTCGTCGGCGATGAAGGGAGGCGCCGTGCTGCGGGCGATGCGGCGGCGATCGAGCGCGGCCAGCGCGGCGGCGAGATTGGGGCGCGCGGCGGCGGCGACCGACTGCCCGATGGCCAAAAAGGTGGTTGCGCTAGGGTCGCTGTCGACGACGACGAAGGGATGTTTGGGATGGCCGCCGGCGAACGCCGTGGGCCCCTGTCGCGACAGCTCCAGGAGGCCGAGCTCGTAGCCGCCCGCCTCTTCGGTGCGGGACGCGACCACGCGGCCGATCAGCTCGTCGAGATAGGGACGACCGGCGAAGTGCGCCGCGAACGCGCGCAGCACGACATGTCTCGCGTCCAGTTCGGCGACCACGAACGGGCCGGTTCCGACGGCCGGGCGACCTTTTCCCTTGGCCGATGGGACGGCTATTGCGGCCACCGGCGAGCACAGAAGCAGCGGCAGCTCCGGCGTCGGGCGGCCGAGCTGCAGCTCGACGGTGTCGGCGCCGGTCGCTCGTGCCGAGAGGATGGGGGCCAGCAGCCACGCCGCGCTCGATCGCAGCGCCCGCGTCAGGGATGCGGCGACGTCGGCGGCCGAGAGGATGCGCCCGTCGTGGAGCGTGACGCCGGCGCGCAGCTTGATGGTCGGGCGCAGCGTGTCGGCACCTATGAGTGCGAGGGCCAACCTCGGTTGCGGTGCTTGGGTTGCGCTGACGGGGCAGGTGAACAGCGTGTCGAAGACCAGGCGGCCGATTTGGCGCGCCCCGTCGGACGCGGCCAGAGGATCGACGACCGGAGTCTCACTCAGCGGTGTGCGCGCCCGGCCGCCATAGCTCGGCCGTGATTCGGCATAGCAAGGTATAAAAATAAAAAAATAAAAGAGAATTAGAGTAAAAGACTTCACTGCCACACATATACCTGGCAGCTGCTGCGACACACCACCGCCCACAGCTCGTCGTCACCGTCGCCATTGCCGTCGCCGGCACCGAGCGCCCGGATGCTCCCGGGCAAAAGCCCACTACGAAAGCGCTGGCTGCCATCGAGCGCGCGCACGACCAGCTCGTCGTCACGCCCGCGCAGGACCGGCTGTGTCGTCGCCACCACCGCGCCGCCGGCCAGCTTGGCCAGGGCGATCTGTGCGCCGACCGCTGGCACGCGAACATCCGTGCGCGACCCGGCGTCGGACCACAGCCACAGCGTCGGCCCGTCGGTTTCCAATGCGACGGCCGCACGCACGATATGGTTGTCCAGCACGCGTTCGGTCGGCGCGTAGAACCGGGCCGGCCAGCGGCCATCGCCGCAGCCGCGCGCCACGAACCAATCGACGCCCGCTTCGAGCGCGCAGTCGTCGAGCTTGGTCGCCAGGCCCGGCCAGGGCCGTTCGCTCGACGCGCCGTTGCTCAGCTTGAGGAATGCCGGCCCGGCCAGCTCGCTCGATCGCACGACCAGTGCTTCATCGTTCATGGTCACGCGTGCCATTGGTGAGCGCGACGCGACCGGCGCGGGTGGGCCCGCCAAATGGGCTCGCCAGCGCGGCTGCGGGGCGCCGTCTTTACCCCAGCTGTACGCAGCCACGTCGCGACCGACCAGGACAAGCGTGGTTTCGCGTCCGTGGCTGACGGCCAGCGCGCGCACGTCGTCATCGTCGATCCGGAGCGGAAGAACCGTCGCTCGCAACGTCAGCGGCCCCGAGGTCGCAGCGGTCGCAGTGATCGTCGTGCCCGTTGTGTCGTGGACGCTGGCGAACAAAAGATGCTCCAGCTCCGGCGCGATCGGCCACAGCGGGCCGGCCAACCCGTACAGTCGCGCCGTCGCCGCGAACGTCTGACCGTCGACGACCAGCTCAACGGCGAGCAGCTTTTCGTAGTCGCCGAGCGGCTCGCTCGCGTCAATCAGCGCGGCGTGGATTCCGGC
>JBBQIO010000759.1:0-2515 GCA_038325015.1 Polyangia bacterium | reverse complement strand
TTCGACACCGCAGCCCGTGGCTCGGGGTTCCCGTATGGGTTCTGCCACATGGCTCCTTGGCCAGACAAGGCCTTAGCGAGTAGCGTCGCGTCTTGGAGCATCGATTGATTTCGCAGCCAGGCGACATAGGCGGGATTGAGCGCCGAGGGTTCGCCAACCTGGTCGGCCGTGCGCTGGACCCGAAGATGTCCTCGAGCCAGATGCCGCAGCGCATATGGCCGGGCGGGAAAGAACTGCTCGTCGAAACTGACCGGTGGAGGCTCGGGAGCCTCCCCCTCCGACACGGACTTATCAGCGCTCACCGTGACCTCCCACGCCCGGGAGGCTACCGCAGCCGACGACGCCTGAGCGGACCCCCGACACCCTTGGTTGCGCGAGGATCGCGTGAGCAGTCCATAGTGCTGCCATGAGCGACTCGACGGTGTCCCTGACGGTTCCTGGAACGGCTCCGTTCGCTTCGGTGGCCAGGTCGACGACGGTCCGGATGGCGGCGTTGTCGGGTCTGACAGTGGAGCAAGTTGAGGATGTCCGGCTGGCCGTGTCGGAGACGTTCGCGGCCTTGATCACCCGGCCCGACATCACCACAGTGGAGCTGGCTTTTACAGCCAGCACAACGAGTAATGCAGCCCCAACTGAGGGCAGCACCCAACAACCAACGGCCGCATCGCTACGGGTCGTTCTGCGCGCCACATGCGCGGGCGAGCTTGAGCGCGCACCGGAAGCGGACCTGTCTTGGACCCTGGCGAAAGAGTTGGTTGACACTGCCGACTGGTTGGGCGCGCCAGCCGGGGTAACGGTGCAATTGACTGTCGCCGCGGCAACTGCGGTGTTACTCCCGTGACCTCCACCACACCCGCGGTCCGCCCGAATCGGGACGCGGACCGTGAAATGTTCGCCCAACTGGCAGCGGCCGCCAGTGACGACCCACAACGCGGGGTCCTTCGCGACGCCCTAGTCACTCGGCACCTGCCACTCGCAGAATACTTCGCCCGCAGGTTTCGCGACCGAGGCGAACCGCTCGAAGACCTGTCACAGGTCGCCGTTATCGGGCTGATTAAAGCTGTGGACAGGTTCGACCTCGACCGAGAGGTCGAGTTCGCCACGTACGCTGCCCCCACGATCCTGGGTGAAATTCGGCGTCATTTTCGTGACCGTGGTTGGGCCGTTCACGTACCGCGCCGCCTCCAAGAGCTGCAGGCAGCGACGTCTGCTGCCACTGCGCGGCTGAGCCAAGACCTTGGCCGCTCTCCAACTGTTGCCGAGCTCGCCGTCGACCTTGGGCTCGGTGAGGACGCTGTGTTGGACGGGCTAGAGTCGGCGCGCGCCTACCGCACGATTTCGCTTGACACCCCAGGTGAAACGATGACCTCTGTTGGCGAGCGGCTCGGGGACATTGACGGTCGCCTCGACGAGGTGGACCTGCGAGAGTCCATCCGTCCGCTGCTGGAGAACCTCGGGGAGCGGGAACGCCGTATCGTTGTGCTCCGTTTTTTTCACGAGATGACCCAGTCTCAGATCGCCGAAGACGTGGGGCTATCACAAATGCACGTGTCGCGCCTGCTCGCACGTTCGCTGGCCCGATTGCGGGAATCCCTGCACCAAGACCAGGCATTGGAGTCAGCGGGAACAATGATTCGACGGGCGGGTTAAGAGTCAGCCGGGGAAACCGAATCAGCGTGTGGATCAGACTCCAGATTAGCCATAAATCTGCTGGACCACCGGTGAACGTCAAACCTGGCGACCGCATCGCGCATTGCAGCCATCCGCTCACACCGATCGATTACCGGCCCGCTGACAGCGGCCATTATGGCATCCTTCAGCGCCTCAACATCGTAGGGATTCACCTGAAATGCCGTCAACAGTTCTCCCGCGGCACCCGTGAACTCGCTGAGCACGACCGCTCCGCGATTATCGGGACGGCAGGCTACATATTCCTTGACGACCAGATTCATCCCGTCACGCAACGGCGTCACTAATGCGACGTCGGCCGCTAAGTACAACGCCGAGAGGGCTGATTCGTCCAGCGACTGCCGCAGATAGTGCACCGCCGGCGAGCCGACGTCAGCGTGACGACCATTCAGGCGGCCTACCTCGAGTTCCACGACATCACGGATCTCCTGATATCCCGGAACATTCTCCCGGGTAGGCGTTGCTACCTGCACCATCACCGCATCACCAGGGGCCAACCGACCTTCGTCAAGAAGCTCACCAAACGCATGAAGCCGCAGGTCAATCCCCTTTGTGTAGTCAAGCCGATCGACGCCTAGCAAGACCACGGATGGGTTGCCAAGATCGCGGCGTACTTGCTCGGCGCGCGCCGCAGTCGCCGGGTCAGCACCGAGCGCTTCCCAGCGCCCGGTGTCAATCCCGATCGGGTAGCAACCGACAACGACGCGATGTCCGTCAGCGGAGTCGTGCAAGGCCCCAGAGGCATCTCTGCTGACACCCAACAGCCGACCGCACAGGGTGACAAAGTTTTCGACGGCACCTTCGGTTTGAAATCCGACGACGTCTG
>JBBQIO010000758.1:0-2519 GCA_038325015.1 Polyangia bacterium | reverse complement strand
GAGTTGCTGGCGGTGATGGGCATGCTCGACGACGAGGAAGCCCTGATCATCTGCAATGGCTACAAGGACGAGGAGTACATCGAGACCGCGCTGCTCGCGTCCAAGATGGGGCGCAAGGTCATCCTGGTCGTCGAGAAGGCCACCGAGCTGCCGCTCATTGCGATGATCGCCAAGCGCACCGGAATTGCGCCGCGCATCGGCATGCGCGCGAAGTTGGCGACGCGGGGCGCCGGCCGCTGGGAGGCCTCGGGGGGGGATCGCTCGAAGTTCGGGCTCACCTCCAAGGAGATGATCGAGGCGATCGAGTTTCTCAAGACCAACAATCTTTTGCAGGCGTTCGAGCTGTTGCATTTTCATCTCGGGTCACAGATCAGCGCCATTCGCAGCGTTAAGGCGGCGATGCGGGAGGCCGGGCGCTTTTTCGTCGAGCTCTACAAGATGGGCGCGCCGCTCAAGTACCTCGACGTCGGCGGCGGCCTGGGCATCGACTACGACGGTTCGCAGACCAATTTTCAGTCGTCGATGAACTACTCGATGCAGGAGTACGCCAACGACATCGTCTATTCGATCGAGGAGCTGTGCGATGCGGACCAGATCCCGCATCCGACGTTGGTCTCCGAGTCGGGCCGCGCCGTGGTCGCGCACCACGCCTGCTTGATCCTGGACATTCTTGGCGTCGGTGAGTTTACCGTCGGTAACGTGCCGGAGAAGGCGCCAGACGGGGCGCCGCCGGTCGTGCGCAACTTGGTGGAGGCGTACCGCGAGGTCAACCGCAAGAACTTCCTCGAGGTCTATCACGATGCGCTCGAATACAAAGACGAGTGCCTGACGCTCTTCGCGCTCGGCCATCTGTCGCTGCCGCAGCGCGTTTTGGCCGAGGAGGCGTTCTGGGGCATCTGTCAGAAGATCCTCAGGATCGTCCGTGAACTCAAGGAAGTACCCGAGGAATTAGAGGGGCTGGAAAAAACACTAGCCGATACGTATTTTTGCAATTTTTCGATGTTTCAGTCGCTGCCCGACTCGTGGGCCATCGACCAGCTGTTCCCGATTCTGCCCATCCATCGGCTGGCCGAGGAGCCGACGCGGCGTGCAGTGCTGGCCGACATCACCTGTGACTCGGACGGCAAGATCGACAATTTCATCGATCGGCGCGACGTCAAGCACGTGCTCGAGCTGCACCCGCTCAAGGACGAGGACTACCACCTGGGCATCTTTCTCGTCGGTGCCTACCAGGAGATCTTGGGCGATTTGCACAATCTCTTCGGCGACACCAACACGGTCATCGTGTCGCTCGGCGAGTCGGGCGGTTACCACATCGACCACGTCATCCCCGGCGACAGCGTGACCTCCGTGCTCAAGTACGTCAGCTACTCGCCCGAGGATCTGATCGCGCGGCTGCGCCGTTCGACCGAAGAGGCCATCCGCGCCAAGCGCATGACGCTCGAGGAGTCGCGTCAACTGCTGCGCAGTTTCGAGACCGGCCTGGCCGGCTACACGTACCTCGAACGCGACTAACACTCTTCGGACCGTGAAGACCGTACGCGCGCTGCACGTGCTCTTGTTGATGGCGCTGTTTGGCGCCCTCACCGGGACGCTCGGCGATCAGATCCATGTCCAGTTTCATGTGCTGTTCTATCCGCACGGCGTGTCGTGGCTGGACGGGCAGGCGGTGTGGGTGCCGTTCCTGTTTGCCCTGGGCGGGCCGCTGCTCATCTACAGCCACTGGCTGAGCACGCGCCTGGCCGGTGGCGATGTCGACTCGCTGCCCAAGTCGACCGCCTGGAAGCCGGGGGTTTGGCACTTCGCCGCCTATTTTTCGACCGGGCTCTTTTTCATGACGCCGCGCGTGTTGACCGCGGGGCTGGTGGCGGCGTGGCTGGTGCGTGTCGCGCTTCATCCCAGCCGTGCAATGGTGGTGCACTCCATTGGGTGCGCGATCCTCGGACCGCTCTTCGAAATGGCGCTCTCGTCTACCGGCGCGTTTGTCTACACGCGCCCGACCTACATCATCCCGATGTGGCTGCCGGCGCTCTATCTGCACGTAGCACCGGCCTGCCGCCATATTTATCTGGCCTGGGTCAAGCCCAGTTTGCGTTCCTAGCATAATCCCAGAGCTCAGTTGAGTTGGGCCGCTGCGGACGAGCCTGACGGCCGCCTCGCGGCTTGCGTCCTCGCTCCCTCCGTCGGGGAGCAGCCCATCGGCACAGAGCGAAGTTGTTGATCGATGAGCCGCGATCGGCGTGGATGGTGAGCTGACCGGGGACGATGCCTTGACGCTCGGTGGTATCGGCGATCAATTTCTCGGCGAGCGCGGCGGATTCTTTGTCGGCGACCATCCATCCCACCACATAGCGGGAGAGGATCACGTACAGGTGAAAGTAGGTCCATTTGGCGGGGCCGAGGAGCTTGGTGATGTCCCAACTCCAGAGCTGATTGGGACCCGTCGCCAAGAGCTGCGGCGCGGCGTAAACGGGATGGCGCAGCTGGTTGCGGCGCTCGCGCACTTCACGATTGCCGTC
>JBBQIO010000757.1:0-2520 GCA_038325015.1 Polyangia bacterium | reverse complement strand
GTGCATCGGTGCGGTCAAAGAGTACCTGTCGTTCATGCCCAGCTCGTGCGACGAAAAGCCGCCCTTGGCCGTGGCGCACGATCCGATCTCGCGTCGCGAGGAGCGCCTGCTCGACATCCTGCCCGAGTCCAATCGGCAGTTTTACGACATGAACGAGCTGCTCGGCTTGGTCGTCGACTTCGGCCGTCTGTTTCCGATGAAGCCCAAGTGGGGGCGCGCGGTGATCACGTCATTCGCGCGCATTGGCGGGCGGCCGTGCGGCATCGTGGCCAACAACCCGAAATACATGGGCGGGGTCCTGACCAATGACAGCGCCGACAAGGCCGCGCGCTTCATCCAGATCTGCGACGCGTTCAACGTGCCGCTGGTGTTCTTCATGGACGTGCCCGGCTTCATGGTCGGCAGCAAGGTCGAGCATGAGGGCATCATCCGGCACGGCGCCAAGATGCTGCACGCGATGGCCGCAGCGACGGTACCGAAGCTGACGGTCGTGGTGCGCAAAGGCTACGGCGCGGGCTACTACGTGATGGCCGGACGCGCCTACGAGCCCGATCTTTTGGTGGCCTGGCCGGGTGCCGAGATCAGCGTGATGGGCGCCGAAGGAATGGTGGCCATCGCCGGCAAAAAGCTGTTCGGCGGCAACGATCCGCCGCCCGAGGTCAAGGCGCAATTCGTCGGCATGCTGCAGCAGCAGATCGACATCCAGCGCGTCGCCGGCTGGGGTCTGGTCGACGACATCATCGATCCGCGCGACACGCGGCGCATCCTCGGCATGGCGCTCGAGCTGTCGTGGGGCAAAAAGGTCGAACGGCCGGCGCGCAAACACGGAATCATCCCGGTATAGCCGCGCGTATACTCGGGCCCGAGTGTCCGCCCCAACGCCCGTCTCCGAGCTCGAGCCGCATCCACAAAACGAGTGGTGGCATCGCGCCGCGTCCTCGGCGCTGCTGCGCAATTTCGTCTTCGGCTCGGCCGACGGACTGGTCACGGTCATGGCGTTCGTCGCCGGCGTGTCGGCCTCGCTCGGCACACGCAAGCTGGTGCTTCTGGCCGGCGTCGCCGAGATGTTCGCCGGCGCCTTCTCGATGGGGCTGGGTGCGCTCTTGGGCAGCCGCGCCGAGGAGCACCTGTATGCCCGCGAGCGCGCCCGCGAGATTCGCGAGATTCATGAAATGCCAGAACGCGAGCGCGAAGAGCTGCGCGACATCTACCGCAAGAAGGGCTTCATCGGCGACGACCTGGAGCGCGTGATCGCGACCTTGACGGCCAACGATGAGCGCTGGATCGAGGTCATGATGACCGAGGAGCTGGGGCTGCACCCGGTCGAGACGCCGGCGTGGCAGTCGGGCGTGGTGGTCGGCAGCTCGTACATCGTGGCCGCGGCGGTGCCGCTTTTGCCCTATCTGTTCGTCGGCGGTCGCGCTGCGCTCGGGGCTTCGCTGCTGTTGACCACGCTCGCTCTGGCGTGCGTCGGCTGGGCCAAGAGCAGCTTCACGCAGCGGCCCATCATCGGCGGGATCGTCGAGACCTGTCTTTTGGGCCTCGGCGGGACCGCGATCTGTTTTGCGCTGGGGCGCCTGGGCGCCGCGCTCGTGCAATAAACCCGTGACCAAAACTCGCGTCTTTCGGAGGAATGAATGGCCATCGCGCTCGATCTGGTGGGTAAAAAGTCGGCCCCGATTTCCTTTTCGTACGGCTGGAAGGATGTCGTTCTGTACGCGCTCGGCGTCGGCGCCAAGGCCGCCGAGCTCGCCTATCTGTACGAAGGGCTCGGGCCTCAAGTGCTGCCCACGTTCGCGGTCGTGCCCTCGTTCAACGCGATGATCGCGGTGGCCGGTAATCTCAACGCCAACCCGATGATGATCTTGCACGGCGAGCAGCAAATTATATTGCATCGCAGCATTCCGGCCGAGGCCACGCTGCACACGACGTCCGAGGTGCAGGCCATCTACGACAAGGGCAAGGGCGCACTGGTGGTGGTCAAGGCCACCACCGTCGACGCGGCCGATCGCCCGCTCTTCGACAACGTGTTCTCGATCTTCGTCCGCGGCGAGGGCGGCTTCGGTGGCGAGCGCGGTCCCGAGGGGCAGAAGCTGGAGATTCCGGCACGCGCACCCGACTTCGAAACCGTCGAGGCCACGACCGCCGAGCAGGCGCTCCTCTACCGCCTGTCGGGCGACGTCAACCCGCTGCATGCCGACCCCAACATGGCCAAGCTCGGCGGTTTCGACCGGCCGATCTTGCACGGCCTGTGCACCTACGGCCATGCCGGTCGCGCCGTCGTGGCGGGGGCCTGTGGCGGCGATGCGACTCAGCTGCGCTCGTTCGCCGCCCGCTTCTCCGGCGTCGTCTTTCCCGGCGACACGCTGACCACGCGCGGCTGGCGGCTCGATTCCGAAACCGGCGCGGCACGCTGGCTGATCGCGACGTTCACGCAGGATGGACGACAGGTGCTGTCCAACGCGATCGCCACCGTGGGCGCGGCTATTTCGTGAAGCTCCAACGCGAGCTCGAATGCGC
>JBBQIO010000756.1:0-2526 GCA_038325015.1 Polyangia bacterium | reverse complement strand
GGTCGAGCAGCTCGCTCGGCGTCATCTTCGACGAGAACGAATACTGCCCGGCGCGAATCTTCTGCGCTACGCCGCGCTCGTTGGCGTACTGCCGGAACCACCACGGATGCTCAATGATGCCGCGATCGTAGAGGCGTCGGGCGATCTCATGGAGCGACGCGCCGCGGTCGATGACCACCTTGGCCTGGCGCTCGGGCCCGGCCGCCGCGCGGTTTGGATAGCGGACGACATGCCAGGCGATGGGCACGATGGCCACCGCTCCCAGCACAAAGGTGATGGCCACGATGAGGGCGGCGCGGCGCAAGTCGCGGACGCTCATCGGCGCGCGTCGAGCCAACGCTGTAGGATCAGCTGCGCGGCGACCTGATCGATGACCTTCTTGCGCTTCTTGCGCGAAAGATCCGCCTCGAGCAGCACCTCTTCGGCCTCGATCGTCGAGTAGCGCTCGTCGCACAGCTCGACGTTGAGCGCGTGCGCGGCCAGGGCTTCGACAAAGACGCGGACGCGGGCGGCGCGCGGGCCCTCTTGGCCCTCTTCGTCGTACGGCATGCCGGCTACGACCTGGTCGGTTTCATACTTGGCGGCCAGCGCCGCGACCTGGGCCACATCGGCGACGGTGCCCCGCCGCGCCAACGTCGTCACGCCGTGGGCGCACACGCCGAGCTCATCGGTCACGGCCACGCCGATGGTCCGGCTGCCGACGTCGAGCCCGAGAACGCGCATCCGCGGAATCTGCCACCCGCATCCGATGGGGTCAATCAAAGGTCGGCCTCGATCGCGCCGCTGACATGTAGGCCTGCCACGCCGAGAATTCGGCTCGGACGTGACTTACAACACAACGCGTCACAAAATACTTGCAGCTCGCCTTCGTCGCTGGCACTCTTGATGCCGCTACGCGTAAGTCGACGGTCCACGACTTCCCGCGGATGTAACCCAACGAGAGGGGGTGAATAGATGACCACCATTAAGAAGCTTATTCGTATTGCACTTCCGGCCTTGGCGCTCGCAGCGACCGTCGGCCTCACGTCAATGGGATGCAGCGATGACACGACGACGAAGCCGCACCCGGATTTGTCGGTGACTCCGCAGCCCGATCTTTCACCAGACGTAGATATGGCTCCGTAGTTCGCGCGCGTTCATGAACCTGAAAAGGGCGGTGAGCCAAGGCTCGCCGCCCTTTTTTTTGCCGCGGCCCCCAAGAGCGGGCTAATGGAAGACGGGCTCGGCCTCGTTCGAAATCTCAATCACGCCGAAGCGCTGCTCGTAGCGCGCAATGTTGGCTTGCAGCGCCAGAAGTAGCCGCTTGGTGTGGCGCGGCGATGAGACAATCCGCGAGCGAACGCGCGCCTGGTTGTTGCTCGGCTGCTGAAACGCAAAGTCGAAGACGAAATCGTTCTCGCTGTGCGACAGGACGACCAGGTTGGAATAGGTGCCCTGCGCGACGACTTCATCGCAGTGAAGCTGGACTTGCGGGCGAGCCGGCCCGGGTCCTGTTGGTTGATCGGCCACGATGAGTCTCCCGTTTTGTTGTCAGCAAACGGCGCCGTCGAGCAGCTCGACTACGCCGCTGGCACCATCAATTTGTACACGCGCTCCGAGCGGGACCGCGCGATTCCGCGGGCCATGACCAATCGGGGCGCCGGCCACAATCGGCACGCCCAGCGGCGCCAAGCGCTCTTCGAGCACCCGCAGCGCTCCGCCCGACTCGTCGTCGCAGCGGATGAAATCGCCCAGGACGAACCCGCGCACACCGTCGAAGGCTCCGGCGAGCAGAAGCTGCGTCAAGAAGCGGTCGATGCGGTAGGGGCGCTCGCCGACATCTTCGAGCAGCACCACTGCACCATCGAAGCGCGGAAAATAGGGCGTGCCGGCCAGGCTGGCCAGCGTCGCCAGATTGCCGCCCAAGAGCAGCCCGTGCGCACGGCCGGTGGCGATCGTCGATAGCCCGGACAGCGGCGGCGGTGGCGCCGTACTTTCGAGCAGCGACACGCAGGCGGCGAAATCCTCATCGGGGACCTCGCCAAGCTGGGTCAAAACCGGCCCGTGCACGGACATTATGCCCTGCATCGCGGCCCAGGCGTGCAGCACCGTGACGTCGGAAAAGCCGATGACGAGCTTGGGCGGGGCGGCGAGCGCGGTTTGCGCCAGCCCGCTCCACAAACCGGACAGAATCCGGAGCGCGCCGTAGCCTCCGCGCGCGGCCCAGATCGCGCGCCCGGGATCGTCGGTGTTGTCCAGCGCCGCATGCAACTCAGCGCGGCGATGATCGTCGCTGCCGGCGAGATAACCCGGGCCATGCTCGCCGTTTTCGTTGGTCAGGCAGGACGAAAAGCGCAACCGATAGCGGTCGGCCAAGCGGGTCCGGCCGGCGGCGAATCGGTCGGCCGGAACCGGACCGGATGGTGCGACCACGTCGATCAGATCGCCAGGATGGAGCGCGCGGGGCTTGACGAACGGTTGGCGCGACACGCTCAGTGGCCGATGACGGTCTTTCGGCTCTTGGTGCGCTGCCGGCGTTTGCGTCCG
>JBBQIO010000755.1:0-2535 GCA_038325015.1 Polyangia bacterium | reverse complement strand
TGGCGGGCTGCCGGTCGGTCGAGGCGCCATCCGGAGATCATGCGGGCGACGTACGGGCATGTGGTGTCGGCCCATGGCCACCCGCCGGCGGGTGCACGGACGTCGGTCAAGACTTCGCTGTCTGTCTTGTGTTCGGGGATGCCGAAGTTCGTGCACGCCTCGTCGATGGCGGCGAGGGTGATTGGCGAGCCGCCGGGCGCGGAGATCTCAACCGATACCGGGTTCGCTTTGTCTTTCCGGTTGATCGTGCCCGGGCAGCGCATGACCCGCGACAAGTCGAAGACACTGTCGGCGTCGCCGCCGTATCGCTGCGCAACGTTGCGCACGAGCCGGCCGAAGCGCCGGCTCAGGGCGACAGTGCGGGCGTGCCGGGGGTCGTTCTCGTCCGGCCAGTCAGTATCGTCGCCGCGTTCGATGGCCCAATGGGGCTGCAGGCCATGGCCGGAAGCGACTACTGCGGTGGGCCGGGCGCCAAGCACTTCGGACAGAGTGTTGATGACGGCCGAGGCGGCTTCCATGGACGGCATGCCGCCAGGCTTAACGTCCAGGTCGCAGCACAGGTCGCGCACGCCGACGACGTCTTTCGCCGACCCGCGGCCGTTGGTGACCCGCGGGTGCAGTGCTTGGACTGCGAACCACACGTCGCCGTCGGCGTGCCTGTCGGCGACTTCCTGAGCGCCGGCGACGTTGACCAACTCTGAGCGAAACGTCCCGTTGTCGGTGTAGCAGACGCTCATCAACTCAGCGGGGTCGCGGTCTAGCGCTTCGAGCAGCCAGGTGAGCTGCCCTACGGGGGCGGCCTCATGTGAAGCCGCGAGTTCGACAGTCGCCGTCATCGGGCCCGGCCGCCGTTCAGCTCTCGCCGCAGATTCGCGTCGGTGGCGGGGCAATCGTTCTCGTGCTTGATCCGCGGCCGCAGCACGCCACCATGTCGTGCCGCTTGACGCCGCTGTTGCCGATTCGGCGGCGAGAAGACGGCACCGCAGGGACACTCGCCCTCGAGCAGTGTCAAGCGCCGTCGGGCGATCCCTTCACGTACCGCGTGTGGCGCCGATTCGGCAACCACGGGCAACACGTAGGCGACCTCGCCTTTGAATGTGATGTCGACGGTCATCGGACCTCGACCAGGTCGTATCCGACGCCGGCGCGGGCTGTCTGGAGCAGTAGCCGCCGGTCGTCGCCTGTGAGCTCGAGTGCGTCGGCAAGCTGCCGGGCGACGGTGAAAGACGGCCGGCAGGTGGTCTTGTGTGGGCGCCTGAGCCGCCATGCGTAGCTCGCGGATATTCCTGCGGCTGCTGCAAGTTCGGCGTTGGACCAGCCACGTGCGCGGGTCGCCTCGTCGATGAGAATTGAGAACATGACGCTCGGACGCATGCCCTCGGTGCCGCACTCCCGGCAAGGCCGTAAAGCCGTGCCGACCAGCTCGCCATTCGGCACGGCGGCATGATCCGGCGTGCCTGCCGTGCCGCCCGAGGCCGGACGGTTACCATCAGCGGCGAGGTAGTTGCTTTGGTCGGCGGCTGACTTCAAGCGGCCCGGGCTCTCGCTCGGGCCGCTTTCTCGTGTTCTCATGCTGCCGCACCCCTCGCACGTCGGGCCTGCGCGGACTAAAGGGCCAGCCGGCTGAAGTAGGCCTTGCGGGCGTGCTCGGCGCGGCGGGCGCGTTCAGCCGACGACAAGGTGGCGTCAGGATCAACCTGGCGCTCGAAGCGGTCGAGGAACGCTGCGCGTGCTGGTGCCGTATGGGCCGACGGATCGGCGACCTGGGCGTGTAATTCGTGGGCAGCGAGCTGGGCAATTAACTGCCGTTCCCGCGGGTCTGCTGCCGGCATAAGGGCGCACTCCTCCTCAGAGTGCGGCTGCCGCTGGGCCGCGAGGAGGTGCGCCAAAGCGCTGGCTGGATCCGTTTACGACACTAGCCGCAACGCTGTGCTTTGGTGGGATGCACAGCGCGCGTGTCGCTAACGTTCGACAGCGTCGCGAACGTCGAGTGCATCGCTCCGGTGGTGAGCCTGGGCCTGCGCGTACTCCCCGATCAGCCGCGCGACCTCAACTGCATGGCTACGGTCCTTACACCTGCAGCCGATCAAAACCGTCCGCGACGGATACGTGTCGAGCCGGATGCCGTCACCCTGCCGTTTCACCAAGACCGGCGCGAGCCCGTCCGACGGGTGCCGGTTCCCGACGTCGAGCCGTCGGACGCCGGCGGCTTCGTCGACGTTGTGCCACCGGGAGACCCGCATTTCGTAGACGCGCCCAATCTCCCGGCCTTCGCACTGAAGGCGTACGCGGGGAAGCGCAAAGGTCTCGGGGGGAGCGCCTGCCAAATTCTGCAGAATCTCCCACGTCTCTGCCGATGTCGCCGGCCGGCGCTCACCATTCATAACCGGTCCCCCAATCTGAGGCGCCGGTGCGCCTCTCGTGCCCGCTCGTCGGCGACGCTGGCGCCGTAGCGGCGGGTCATCTGCGCGGACTTCCAGCCCATCAGTCGCATCAGGTCACCTTCGCCGCCACCGGCGGATAGCCAGGTGTGCG
>JBBQIO010000754.1:0-2537 GCA_038325015.1 Polyangia bacterium | reverse complement strand
CAGGATGACGCGGCACACGGCGCGAATTGCCGCGTGGTCGGCGATGTAGTCGGCGGCCGGCGGGCTGTGTGTGTAGTACCAATGCACAAACGCGCGCCCGGCTGCCGTCGGTAGCAGCGCCTCGTCGCGGAACCGCCGCAGCAGCCGCACATAACGATGCTCATAGGAGCCGTAGGTCGCCGTCGCAATGAAGCAAAAGCCGTGTGCCTTGCCGCCGTCATCGCGGTAGCGGCGGTACAGGTCCTCGACCGGCTGCGGAGCCACCGTCACCAGGTTGGTCGAGCCGGTGGGGTTGCCATAGGTGTCGATCGCCACCAAAGCGAACTGGTACGTCTTGCCATTGGTCAGGCCGTGAATGGGCGCGGTCTGTCCGGTGCCGCCCCCAGCCGTAATTCGTCCGGAGCACAGGTAGGCCGGATCGAAGTTGGCAAACGGAGCCGGCAGCCCACTCAGCGTCGGGGTCGGTGTGGTGACCGGCGGGGGCAATAGATCCGGCGGCGCTAACAAATCAGCGGAGCCCATATCCGCGACCGTGTCGTCCGGCGTCACGCGCGTTGGCGGCGGCACCGCCACGCGAGCGCTATTGAGCAGATCACCGACCGTGGCTCCGCCGTCGGTGACGGTGCCCAACGAACCGCCCGTATTGATGGCGCGGCGTGAAATGTCGGCCGGACCGCCGGGCGGCAAACAGGTCGTATAGAGCTGCGTGTCGGATTTTCCGGCCACCGGCGAGCCATCTTCATTGGCGCACAACACTTGGTAGTAGACGGCGGTCGTCCCGGCGGGCGTGGACCACGACAGGTTGGCCGACCCGTCGCCGGACAGTCCCGAGAAGCTGGTCGGTGCGATCGGCCCTGCCGCCTGCTCCGTCAGGTTGAGCACGCAGGACGCGTACGGGTCGCCGGACGGGCTGATCTTGGGCGACGTGAAAATGAACAGGTAGATCGAGTTGCCGACGACACTCGTCGGACAGATCCCATCGCCTGGCGACAGCAGATATTGCGACGGGATCGGAATGTATATGTGCCCGTTGACGGTCGAGCCGCCGGTGGAGAAATTGGTGATCGTGATGTTGTTGAGCGGCACTTTTCGGCACTGCTGCTGATTGGCGGTGGTGCGCGTGGTGTCGTTGTCGCAGCCGGCGCCGACCCACACTTCGATCGAGCCGGTCACGCCCAGGCCGAGCACCTTGCCGCCGCCGAGATAGACGTCGAGTGCGATGTCCTGCGTGTGGCAGTTGCACTCGGCGCCGTTGAAGACCGTGCCGACGGAAGCCGCGGCGACGCTCTCGTACGTCGAGTAGTCGATGGCGCCGTTGTTACCGGACGGCTGAACGGCGAGGCCGACGATGCCTGCGAAACCGCTGCCCGTGCAGGTGCCGGTCTGCGCGCGCGCCGTCGAGGCCAACAGCAGGAACCCGAGCAGGGCCACGGTGGTGCCGAGCACTCTCATGACGCGGACGCGTTGCAATCGCAATGCCGTGAAGAAGATCGCGTGGTTAGCCCTCAGTGACGGGGGTCGTCGGGCCAATTGATCAGCGCATCCGTCGCGCGTGTGCCACTTTGACAAAGCAAGTGCAAGGTAGCGGCGCAGTCGGGGATGGTCAAATCAACGCGGGCGATGCAAGAGGTGGGCTTGCGCCGGATCGAGCAGCTGGCGCTCGGCGAGCGCGGTCAAGGCGGCGCGCAGCCCGGTCGGCGTCCCGATATCGAGAAACAACCCATCCATCAGATAGAGCGCCTGGACATCCAGACCCGCAGCCACGGCGTCCTGGAAGACATGACCAAGGGCGCGTTCGCCCGCCGACTGCGCACGGCGCTTTTGCTCCCACTCGACACAGAAGCGGGTAAAGCGCGGGCTCCAGGCGGCGATGGCCCAACTGTTCATGATTGCGCGATTGCCGGGCTTGTCCAAGACGCGCTGCACCCGTCCGTCGGCGTCGAACTCGATCGGACCCAATCGCTCCGGCTCGTCGACGGGGAATGCGCCGAGCACGAGATCCGCGCCGCGCTCGACGAGACGGCAATGCACGCGGTGAAGAGCATCGTGCGGCAGGACGATCGTGTCGGGCAGGGCGAGTAGAACATTCCGATCGTCGAGCCAAGGTGCGGCACACGCCACGACGTCCGGCAGACCACGTGGCTCGGTCTGCACGATGAAGCTGAGATGCGGCCGCTCGACGCCGGCCAAGACGCGGATGAGCTCGGCCTTTTCCGGCGAGACGATGACCAGGCACCGCTCCGCGCCGCACGCGGCAATCGCGCGCAGAGAGAGGTCGCAGATCGGTCGGGCGCTGATCTGGTCGCCGTCGGTGAAAAGCAGCGGGAAAAGTTCCTTATCGTAGCCCGAGCCGCCGAACCGCAGGCCACGCCCAGCGGCAGGGAGGAGCCCGATAGGCGCGCTCATGGCTCCATGCTATCGGCGCCACGTAGTTGCAGCAATCGGTCATTGCAGGCGCTGACGCGGGTCAAATCGGTGGCGGTTGTGGCGGCGGGGTTGGTCGCACGACCTGCGAGGCGAGCGCGTCGAGCCGCGCC
>JBBQIO010000753.1:0-2537 GCA_038325015.1 Polyangia bacterium | reverse complement strand
TCCGCACGACGGCAATCGCTACATGTGCGAGCTCACCGACGCGCGCACCGAGACGCTCATGGGCGACGACAGACCGATGCCGCGTGGTTTGATTCGGCTTGGGTTGCGGCGCGACCGCGCCCTGGAACAACAGTAGGCCATCCGATTTATGTTTAAGATTGGGAAGGGAGCTACCAGCAATGTCCAAGGTCAGTGACATCCAGAGCACGAGCAGTGGTCGCGAACCGTACGAGCCGCCGACCATCGAGGAGATGTCGCTTCGGGCCGAGGAGTCGATGCTGATTTCGTGCAAGTCGACGCGCCAGCAGATGGGCGCCCAGGGAAGCTTCACCAGCTGCACCACGTTTGTAACCTGCAAGAAGTCCTGAGCGGCTGTAGTAGACGGGGCGCGTCTGAGCCGTACCGGCCAACGTCCTCATCCTCGTCATGATCGGATTTCAAGTCGGCAATCTGGTGGTGGAGATTGAAGGCGCGCCGCACGTGCGCTCGATGCCCGGCTTCGAGCCGAGCGCCGGCAGCGTTCCATCGTTGCGCTTGCTCGGGGTGCCTTTCGTGGCGCCAACCGCGACGCGGCAGCCGCTCCTCGAACAGGATGGCTTCGCCGTGTTTACCGAAGGCGACGATCTAGTGTTCGAGCTGCGCGAAACGACATTCAGCGAGGCCGGCAAGAGCGTGCGGGCATTCGCCCTCATCGAGATCGCGGCCAACGCGGAGGTCGGCCGGCTGTCCTGGCGGCCCGACGTCACGCACGATGTTTTGGCCTACAACCCGACGTCCGAGATGTTGACGCTCGAGCTCCTGAGCCGCGGCCGTGGTGCGCTCATTCACGGCGCCGCCTTTGCCGTCGATGACCGCGCCTATCTTTTGCCGGGCATCTCGGGCGCCGGCAAGACGACGATCTCGCGCGCGCTCGCCGAGCTTCCCGGCGTCGAGATCTTGAGTGACGAGCGCGTGGTCGTCCGGCCCGTGGCGGGTCAAGCGCCGCACGGCTGGGTCGTCGATGGCACGCCCTGGCCGGGCGAGGGTGAATACACGTCGCGGCGCACGGTGCCGCTCTACGGCGTGCTCTTCCCCGACCAGGGCAGCGAAGACGCCTTCGTCGCAGTCGGGGCCGCCAAAGCACTGGGCATGCTCTACCGCTGCCATTTCCGTCCCTTCTGGCGTGCCGAGGCGCAGGCGCGCACGCTCGATCTTTTACAGCGCCTGGTAGAGGAGGTGCCGACCGCGTTGGCGCGCAATCGCCTGCACGGCGGTGCAGCGCAGATGCTGGTCGATCGCCTACGCAGCGAGCCCGCGTGACCGCACGCGCGCAGCTCGTGGAAGCCGCCCTCAAGGCAGGGCACCGAGTGCAGATTCGCGCCGCAGGCACGAGCATGCGGCCGCTCTTGCCCTCCGGCGTGCGCCTAACGGTGGAGCCACTGGAGCGCGATCAGCTGCAATCGTCGGACATCGTAGTCGCGCTCTGCGAGGGGCAGTTGGTCGCCCATCGGCTGGTCAGCCGCACGCCGCTCATCCTCCGTGGCGACAGCGCCCCACAGTTCGAGCACGACCCCGAAGTCCTAGGCCGAGTCGTCGCCGTCGAGTGGCACGGCTTCACCTATCGCATCGACCAAGGATGGGGCCGCCTCTGGTCCCTTGCCTGCGCGCATCTGGGACCATGGATCCGCCGCGCCGAAACGATCAGCATCTCGCCCTGAGCAGCCGCCGCATTCCAAGGGTACTGTGGCGCTACCGCAGATAGTAATTCCAGACTAACGCTAGTTAAACGGTCAACCGAAAAGCTCCCAAACTGAGCGCATTCCGACAGCGCCGATAGCTGATTTAGCAAAAGGGTCTATCGCGCCAAGCGCGGGAGGTGCGGCCAACAGGAGCAAGCGAAGCGAAGCGAGAAGGCCTCCAGGCCATCTGTCTGCCTCCGAAGCCGAAACAGAAGCGCGCTGAGCGTTGCGTCGAGCGCGAGCGCGCCCGCAAGCGAGGTGAGGGAGCATACGCCGCGTATGTGACCGAGCCGAGTGCGGACGTAAGCCGCGCTCGGCGCAACGGGCAGCGCGCGTGGCTCGGCGCAACGGCAGCGCGCGTTACCCCGTGGTGCCTTCGCCGGTATCGAGCGACATACTGGTCACAAACAGCGTCGCTTTGACCATCGCGACGCCCTCTTTGGCGGCCTCGAGCTTGTCCGGAACCAGCGACAGCAAACCCACGCCGTCGAGTGACAGGCGCATGAGCTCGGTCTTTTGCGGGTTCGATCCGAGGTACGTAATCGCGCCGGTCGTGGTCTGGTCCAGGTGATTGCCGTGGTTGACGCTCTCTTCGTACCACTTCATCCACGCGCCCATCTGCGACTCGGCGAAGGTCACGACAATCTGCGGCATCTCCAATTTACCAGGCTCTTTGAGCGCCTCGGGAAACGCGCCGATGTGGCGAACGATGACGTTCTGCTTGACCGTGAACGCGTCGATCTTGCAGCTGCGCAGCGACGAGTCGCCCTTGAACCGGTCGAGCTCGAAGCCGAAGTTCGATGTGAGCCACAATTTTTG
>JBBQIO010000752.1:0-2538 GCA_038325015.1 Polyangia bacterium | reverse complement strand
CTGGCAGGCGCCGTCGACGACGGTAAGATTGGCCGCGCGCGGCCGCTGCCCTTCGAGACACACGCCGAGACGCGCCAGACCGTCCTGCAAAAGGTCGGGGACGACATCATCCAAGAAGCGCACGACCTCGATGTCGGCCGTTGGGCTAACCGTCTCTCGTGCGGCCCACTGGCGCCGGAGCAGCGCCAAGAGCTCGTCGACGCCGCGCCGCCCGTCGCGGATCTGCTCGACGCGCACGCCGGGCAGCGGTCGTAGGCTCTTGCGATGAAGAACGCCGGGGGGCGACAGCTCGACGAAGGGTCGGCCGGGCAGCTCGTCCTCCGCGAAATGGACGTTGCGCCGCCCGAGTGTGCGAGCGAACGCGTCGAGCGTCCGCCGATTGCTGAACGGCACGTCGAGCGTATCCCAGGCGCGCTCGCCGACCAGTCGGTCGACGAGCCGCTCGACAACCTCCTCGAGCAGGTCGGGGCGACAGACTAAGGACCGCCCGGCGTACCCGAGCTCACCCAGAACGCGCAGCTCGCTGGCGCGCGACCCACCGGCGCGCGGCGCCCGCAGATGCAGCGGCCATCCCGCGACCAGCTGCTCGCCATCACGCACGATTAGAAGCCATAGATCGTCGACGCCGTGGAACGCGCGCCACCAGGCGGTGAGCCAACGATGCGACAAGAAGAGCCCGGCCGAAGTGCTGCCGGCGAGGCTGGTCCATGCCGGTCCCAACCGCTCCCAGCTCTCCCAGTCGTGGACGATCTCGCAGCGCATGGCGGCACAATATACCTCACTCGCTGCGCACGCCCGCTCGCCATGTCGTCGGTGGCCCGCCTTGGCCCTTGCCAGGGGAGGCAAAGGTCGATTCAATGATTCCCCGTGACCGCCTCCCCGAGTTCCCAGCCCGCTTCTGCACCGACCACCGCCGCCGGCCGCTTCCTGGACCGTTGGTTTCGCTTCGTCATCCGCCGTCGCTACTGGGTGGTGGCGCTGTTCGCCTTGTTGACCGTCGGCGCTGCCTACTACGCGATCGGTGTGCAGCAGGACAACTCGCTCGATCGACTGATCGTCAACAGCGATCCCGAGTACGTGACCGCGCAGAGGTTCGCCAAGGTCTTTCCTGGCGGCGACTACGTCGTGCTCCTGGTCGAGGCACCGGATCCCTACACCCCGGGCGTGCTCGCGGTCGTCGATCGCATCGAGCAACAGCTGGCGGCCCTGCCGCAGGTCAAGGCCAACTCCGCGCTCGGCATCTATCGGCGCGCGCACGCCGGCTTCACTCCCGACGCCGCAGGCGCTGCCGCGTTCCGCGCCTTCGTCGATGGCAGCGATCTGTTTCGCAAGCAGGGCCTGGTCGGCCAGGGTGTCCTGGCCATCCCGCTCATCGTCGATGTGCACTCGACCCCGGAGCGGCACGAGGCGCTGGCCAAGATCGATCAGATCATCGACCCGGTGATTGCCGCGCCGGCGCCGCTCACCCGCCTGGTCAAGGTCGGCCAGCCCTACGTCGACGCCTTCCTCGACGCCGACACGCGACATGCGGGCACGCGCTTTTTTCCGCTGTTCATGGTCTTCGTTGTGCTGCTCAACCTTTTACTCTATCGCTCCTGGCGCACGCTCCTGGCGTTTCTCTTCACGCTCGCCGTGTCGGCCGCGCTCACCGTCGGCTACATCGGTGTGACCGGCGGCGTCTTTTCGCTGGTCTCGACGGTCGTGCCGATGACCGTGCTCATTACCTGCACCTCGACGCTGGTGTATCTGCACTCTCGCTTCGTCGAGTGTCCCGAGGGCGTCTCGGCCGATGACCATCAGCTGTTCGCGCTGCGCGACAAGTTTTTGGCCTGCACCGCCTCGCTGTTCGCGACCTCGGTCGGCTTCGCGGCGCTGATCGTCTCCAAGATTCGCCCGATTCGCGAGATGGGGGTCTGGGTGGCGGTCGGTCTGCTCATGACCTGGGTCGTGGTCTTCACGCTATTTCCGGCGCTGCAAAAGATCCTGCGGACCCCGACCGAGCAACATCAAAAAGGCGCCGGTCAGTGGTTCCTAACGCTCACCGCCTGGCTGCCGCGCTTCACCTATCGCTTTCGCTGGCTCTTGGTGGTCGGCGCGCTCGTGATGTGTGGGGTCGGAGGGGTGTGCCTGTTTGGCGCCGGCCGATTCGTGCGATCGATGAAGCTCGAGACCAACGCCATCGAGTACATCCCGCACAACTCCATGCTCTATCAGGACACCAAACGCCTCGAACGAACCGCGCATGGCCTGTCGCTCACCGAGATCTGGATTGCCGGACAGGGCTTCGGCGTCATGAGCGACGCTGAGACGTTGGCCGGGTTGTGTGACCTGCAGGCCGAGCTCGAGCACGCCTCGGGGGTCGGCGCCGTGGTCGGGCCCGGTACGGTGCTGGCGGTCATGAATTACCTCGGTGGCAAGGGCGACGTGCTGCCCAAGACGACCGCCGGGTTCGAGCCGCTCAGCGATCAGCTCGAAGCGCAGATCCCGACTCAGCCCATGCTGCAGCGCTTTTTCGACGCGCGCTTACAGAACGCGCGA
>JBBQIO010000751.1:0-2543 GCA_038325015.1 Polyangia bacterium | reverse complement strand
TCGATGCCGTGGCGCACAATCGGCTGGCGGTAAGCTACGCGTGGGCGCGGGACGTCGAGCACGACAGGCGCATTAAGATCCTGAGAACGCTATGGCGCGATTGAGCGTCAGCGTCGCCCGGCTGGTCATCGCGTGGGTCATCGGCTTGCATTGCATCCTATTGCCCGCTCTTTTCTTCGGCACGAGCTACCTCATCCGCAGCAGCCACGAGGAACTCTTTATCGAGAGCGCGCGTACCTTCGCGCGTGTCATCGCGGATGAACTGGAAGTGGGCGCGGCGATGGACTCCGCCATGCGGACTGAGGATCTGCTGGATCTTGCCATTCTGCATGGCGACGGCAAGTATGCGGAACTGGTGCAAGACGGCCGGTCCATTCGCAGCGCCCTTGGCATGGCGAGTGCCGCGGCACCGCGCCACACCGACCTGCACTTCGACGAAGACGGCGACGGCATTTATTTCGTGGTCCTGCCGGTGATCCACGAGGGCCGCGAGGCCGAGCTCAGGCTGGGCTTCGATGAAGGGCCGACTGCCGAGCGGATTCACCTCGCCCAGCGCCGACTGCTGGAGTTGCTCGGCGCCTACTTCATGGTCGCGATGGGCATTGCCCTCTATCTGAGTGTCCGGCTCTCGCGCCCCATTGAGCGCCTACAGGACGTGTCGCGGGACATCGCCCGCGGCGACTATGCACAGCCGCTGGAAGTCACCACGGGCATCCGTGAGCTGCAAGACCTGGCGACCGATCTGGAGTTGATGCGCCGAGAACTGGTCGGCGTGAACGTTCGCCTGCGGGGCCAGATCGAAAAAAAGGAGGCCTCGGAGAGGCGGCGTGAAGAACTGCAGAAGCACCTGCGGCACCGGCAACGCCTCGAAACGGTCGGCACCCTGGCGGGCGGTGTCGCCCACGAGATAAACAACGTACTCGTTCCCATCATCCTGTTCACCGACATGGCACTCCAGGATCTGCCGCCTGACAGTCCGGCGCGCGCCGACCTGCAGCGGGTGCTCGCCGCCGGCCGGCGCGCCAAGGACGTCGTCAAAAGCATTCTCACCTTCAGCCGTGAACTCGGCGATTCGATCACGACAGCAGTGGATCTGCGCAGCGTGCTCTCGGACAGCATGGCCCTGCTGTCCGCGCTTGGACCGCCGAATGTCGAAATCAAGACAGAGATTGCAGAAGATGTCGGACCGATCCGCGCCGATGCGGCGCTGGCGCTGCACATGCTGATGAACCTGTGCACCAACGCTTTTCAGGCGATGCAGGGCTCGCAGGGTACGTTGAGCATCGCGTTACGGCGGGTCGAAGCGCGGTCGCCGGGAGTGCCTGCGCAGATCGAATTGTGCGTCGGGGACACCGGCCATGGCATGAGCGCTGAAACCGTGGAGCGGATCTTTGAGCCGTTTTTCACGACCCGCTCGGTAGGCCAGGGTACGGGTCTTGGCCTGTCAATGGTGCACGGGATCGTGGAAGACTTCGGTGGCACCATCGACGTACGATCCCGACCCGGCAGTGGATCGACCTTCGCCGTTCTGTTTCCTGAGTTGCAAACCGATCCCGATAGTACGGAGCCGAAGTCTCAAGAGAGGACTGAAAATGCACAGCGTCTTGATCGTTGATGACGAGCCGGACGTGAGAGATTCGATCCAGCGCGTGCTGGAGCGAGCTGGCTTCGCGGTCCGCAGCGCCGACAGCGTTGCTGACGCGCTCGTCGCGCTGTGTCAGCAAGTCAGTGACGTCGTCATCACGGATATCATCATGCCCAAGACCAGCGGCATCAAGGCCATCGAAGCCGTGCGCAGCGAATACCCCTCTGTGCGCATCGTGGCTATCTCCGGAGGGGGCAACTTCGGCATCACCGAGTACAAGCCGACGGCCATCACGACCACGGCCTACCTGGCGGCCGCAGAACGAGCGGGCGCTCATTTTCTTCTCACCAAGCCGTTTGAATCGAGAGATCTCATTCATGCGGTGGAGTCCGTGCTGGGTGTCGGACACGCCTGAAGCGTCGGCGCTCGCCGCGCGGATGTTGGGTCAAGGGCCGGCCGATTTTGAAAACTCGAGCAGGGCGGCGCGACCGTCTTGCCAGAGCCCGAAGGGCGCATCGAGCGGCTCCTGCGGCATGCGAACGCTCAGGCCATCGCTCTCGGCCAGAAAGCGTAGCGTCTGCGCATCGACGATATAGGCATGCGCCACGACCTCGCCGTGAGGGGGCAGATGAAGTTCGCGCCGGCGGTCGAGCCCCGTGGGCATCGATTCGAGGGGCTTGAGATCGACCACCCGGCCCGCGGCGAGTATGCGCAATTGTCCCGCGTCTGGCGGGGGCGGCGGCGACATCCGCCGGTCCACTGTCGACCATCGGTACAACAAGAGATAGTCCTGAAACGTGCCGGACTGATCAATTTCGGCGGCAACCAGCGTCGCGTAATCGCGTGCGTGCGCCGCGACGTCGGTGCGCTCGCGCGCGAAGATCAGCGGCGCGGAGACCACCGAGACGGTGTTACCGGTCTTCTCATCCAGCAGATCCAGCGGTCGACTGGGTGGGGT
>JBBQIO010000750.1:0-2549 GCA_038325015.1 Polyangia bacterium | reverse complement strand
CCGGAGAATATCGTGCCTGTCCGTACCTCGGCGCTTCAAGATTTATGGTCGATGCTCCTTGCACCGACGGACGCGGGCGCGCCAGCCAACATCGAGCTCGCAGCTCGCGAACGTGCGCCCGTCCTCCTATGGGCGTCGAAGTCCCTCTCGGCCGGTGAGGCTTACGCCATTGTCAAACGGGGAGTGTCAAGCCGTACGCTGGCTCCCTTGGGGGAGTATCTGGGTCTGGGCAAGGGTGCTGTTGCCGAGTACCTCGACCTGGACCGCGCCACGGCCATGCGCAAGGTCGCCAAGAATGAGATGTTGCCGACCCATGCTGCCGAAAGCATGCTGCGCCTGTTGGAGTTGGATCGTCTTGCCGAAGACACCTTCGAGACCCCGGTTGAGGCCGCTGCCTGGTTACGTCGACCGCACCCGATGCTCGATGGCGAGTCGCCCCTCGAGTGCGCCAAATCGGCATTTGGCGCGCAGCGCGTCAAGGACATCCTCGTGGCCGTCAAGTACGGCGGCGTCGTTTGATTGAGGTTTATCGCATCGGCTATTGCCCGACGCCCCCTCCGTCCGACGCGGCGCTACTGGCCATGCTGGGCGTCGGTTCGACGCTGGGCAACGGTCGCTGGCATACGCAAGGCCCGGCGCAGGTGGTCTACTGCGGCTCCACCCGGGCGTTGTGTCAGTTGGAGAAGCGCGTGCATTCCAATCGTGCCAACCCCAAGAATCAGGCGTTGATGAAGCTGGTCTTGCCCGTCGCGGCGCCACTGAGCGACGTGAGTACCCTTGGCCTGCCTGACGATTGGCGAACGGACGAAGGGGCGACGCAGGCGATCGGCGACGCCTGGATTGCATCAGTTGCCGCCCTCGGATTGTGGGTGCCATCGTTCATCGAGCCGACCGAAAAAAACCTGCTGCTGAATCCGGCTCATCCGGCCTACGGCGCGATACAGCTGAACGTCGAACGCTGCCCGTTCCAGTTCGACCCGAGGCTCTTTTAGGGGCGTTGCTCCGCCGCGGATCGACCCCTTAGCTGAGCAGGAGCGCGACCCGGATCGCCATGACCCGGAGTAGACCCAGGTCGGAAATTTCCGGGTCGGGGCGCCTTCAAATCACCCGCTGCTCCGTCCCCGCATCAAACAGATGCACCGCCTCCGGCGACCAGCGCACGTGCACGTTCTCGCCGACCTTGGCGGCCAGGTAGCCCGGCACGCGCAGCGTCAGCGAGCCGACGGCGGTCTCGACGGTGGCGTAGGTCTCGGGGCCCGTGGGCTCGGTCATGCGCAAAGTGCCTTCCAGGCCCTGGTCGGCGAAACGCACGGCCTCGGGGCGCAGGCCGTAGGTGAGCTTCGTTGCGCCGCTGGACAGGAGGGCGGTGCGCTGCGCCGGCGAGATCTCGAGCTCGTTGCCGCTGACCGCGACACCGGTGGCCGAGCGCTCGGCCGCGATCATGTTCATCGCGGGCGAGCCGATGAACTGCGCGACGAAGCGGGTGGCGGGGCGTGCGTAGATGTCGTCGGGCGTGCCCAGCTGCAGCACGCGGCCGTCCTTCATCACAGCGATGCGGTCGCCCAGCGTCATGGCCTCGATCTGGTCGTGCGTGACGTAGACCGTGGTGGTCCGGGTGCGCTGGTGCAGCAGCTTGATCTCGGCGCGCAGCTCGACGCGCAGCTTGGCGTCGAGGTTGGACAGCGGCTCATCGAACAGGAACAGCTTCGGGTCGCGTGCGAGCGCGCGTCCCATCGCGACGCGCTGGCGCTGGCCGCCCGACAACTGGCCCGGCTTGCGATCGAGCAGCTGCTCGATCTGCAGCAGCCTCGCGACGCGCTGCACGGCCGCGTCGCGCTGCACTCTCGGCACCTTGCGCATCTCGAGGGCGAACGAGATGTTCTGCGCGACGGTCATGTTGGGATAGAGCGCGTAGCTCTGGAACACCATCGCGATGTCGCGATCCTTGGGCGGCAGGTGCGTCACATCTCGCTCGCCGATGTGGATCGTGCCCGCGCTCGGGATGTCGAGCCCGGCGATCATGTTGAGCAGCGTCGACTTGCCGCAGCCCGAGGATCCGACCAGGATCAGGAACTCGCCGGCCTCGACCTCGATGTCGATCCCCTTGAGGATCTCGAGGTTCCCGAAAGTCTTGCGTACGTTGGCAATCGTCAGCGCACCCATCTCGTCATCCCTTCACCGCGCCGGCCGTCAGGCCGCGCACGAAATACTTGCCAGCGACCACGTAGACGATCAGCGTCGGCAGCGCCGCGATGAGCGCTGCGGCCATGTCCACGTTGTATTCCTTGACCGAGCTCGTCGTGTTGGCGAGGTTGTTCAGACCGACGGTGATCGGCTTCGAATCCGCGCCCGAGAAGACGACGCCGTACAGGAAATCGTTCCAGATGTTCGTGAACTGCCAGATCAGCGTGACGACCAGGATCGGCGTCGACAGCGGCAGCACCACGCGCCAGAGGATGCGCCAGAAGCCGGCGCCGTCGAGCATGGCGGCCTTGATCAGCTCGTCGGGCAGGCCGAGGTCGTAGTTGCGGAAGAACAGCGTCGTCGAC
>JBBQIO010000749.1:0-2553 GCA_038325015.1 Polyangia bacterium | reverse complement strand
CCGGGGCTGTTTTGGTTGGTCTCGGCGGACGCCGCGGCGCGGACCTCGCTGGCCTTGGCGCGTCGCGGCGACGGACCGGTTCGCTTCGTGCCTTATCGCTGGTCGCTGGTCGCATTCATTGTTCGCATGCTGCCCTCGTTCATTTTTCGGCGGCTGAATTTTTGAGCATGGTCGGCTCGACGACGCTGCGCGAATCGGCACCCTGGCGAGTGCTCGACGGATTTGGGCGCGTGCTCAAGTCGGCCGGCCGGTGGGTCGCACCCACCACCGTCGAGGCGCTTTCGACGTTGCTCGCGTCAGCCCGCACGGAGTCGCTGCCGGTCACATTTCGCGGCTCGGGACGAAGCTACGGCGACGCGTCGCTCAATCAAAGCGGGGTAGCGGTCGACCTCACGCACATGAACCGCATGCTCGACTGGGACCCGGTATCGGGTGTCGCCACCGTCGAGCCCGGGCTGACCATCGAAGGGTTGTGGCGGCGCACGATCGAGGACGGCTACTGGCCGGCGGTGGTTCCCGGCACGATGTTTCCGACCATCGGCGGCTGCCTGGCGATGAACATCCACGGCAAGAACAACTTCGCCGCGGGGCCCTTCGGCGAGCACGTCCTTGACCTCGATCTGATGACCACCGACGGGCGGGTTCAGCGCATCAGCCCGACGGAACAGGGCGAGCTATTCCGCGCAGTGGTCGGTGGCGCCGGGCTGCTCGGGGTCATCACCCGCGCGCGGCTGCAGCTAAAAAAAGTGCACAGCGCGCGGCGGCGCGGCGAGCCGATGGTGGCGCACTCGTTCGGCGAGATGGTCGACCTGTTCGAAGCCCGCGTGCCGCGCTCGGACTATCTGGTCGGTTGGATCGACTGCATGGCCCCCGGCGACGATCTGGGGCGGGGCGTCATTCACCAGGCCAACTACCTGCATGCCGACGAGGACGACGACGCTGCCGGCAGCCTCCACATCGAGCGGCAGGTGATCGGTTCGACGATCTTCGGGATGCCCCGCAAATTCCTGTGGCGCTTCATGCGGCCATTTTGGAACCAGCTGGGCTTTCGACTGGTGAACGCGGCGAAGTTCCACTCCGCCCGTATACCTCGTACAGGCTCGACTTATTTTCAGTCGCACGTGGCATTCGCTTTTTTATTGGACTACGTACCCAATTGGCGTCTGTGTTACGGAGACTCCGGGTTCGCGCAGTACCAGCTCTTCATCCCAGAGACGACGGCGCGCGCGGCGATTCCGGCGCTCCTCGGGCTGTGCCAGCGGCGCGACTTCCCACCCTATCTTGGGGTGTTCAAGCGTCATCGACGGGATGATTTTTTGCTCTCCCACGCCGTCGACGGCTACTCGGTGGCCCTCGATTTCCCGGCGCGGGACTGGCCGCGACTGCAGGCCTTGGCGCGCGAAATGGGGCAGCTTGTTCTGGACGCGGGGGGGCGTTTTTATCTGGCCAAAGACGCGCTGCTCACGCCCGAGGAGCTGGAGCGCGCGTATGGCGAGCGGCTGCGCCGCTTTGCCGCGCTCAAGCAGACGCTCGACCCAACGCGCATGTTGACGAGCGAACTGGCCAAGCGGCTCAACCTGGCCTAAGGCGTCAGGCCTGAGGCGCTATCCGACGATCGCGATGGCGTCGATCTCGACCAGGGCTCCGCGCGGCAGCTTGGCGACTTGCACCGTGGCGCGCGCCGGCGGGGCGCTCGGAAAGTAGGCGGCATAGACTTCGTTGACCGCGGCAAAGTCGTCGAGGTTCTGTAAAAAAATCGTCGTTTTGACCACCTGTGCGAAGGAGCTCTTCGCCGCCGCCAGCACCGCTTGGAGGTTGTGCATCACACGGGTCGTCTGCGCGCGCACGTCGCCCTCGCCGACCATGGTTCCCGTCGCCGGATCGAGCGGAATTTGCCCGGAGCAAAAGACAAGCCCGCCTGCGGTGACTGCCTGGCTGTAGGGGCCAATGGCCGCGGGCGCATCGGCCGTCTTGACGATCTCGCGCATGGATTACCTCTTTTTGTCGTTGGCCCCGAAGGCGGCCGCGAACGGATTGGTAAAAAACGGTTTATCGGAATTCGTCGGCGGCGGCGCGTTGCTCTTTTGTTGCGCGGGGCGTGGCTTCTGCGGCGTCTGTGGTCGAACATTTTTCGTGTCTTTTTCGGTGGCTGGCTTCCGTGGCTCGGCCCGCACCGTCGGATCCGGCACCGCCGCCTGCTTGATCGACAGCCCAATGCGTCGGCGCTCACGATCCACTTTGAGCACGCGAACCTTGACACGATCGCCGACCTTGACCACCTCGGCCGGATCGCGCACGAAGCGGTGCGCCAACTCCGAGACATGCGCCAACCCGTCTTGATGCACACCGACGTCGATGAACGCGCCGAACTGGGTCACGTTGGTGATCACCCCTTGGAGCACCATCCCCTCTTGCAGATGCTCGAACTCGGTCACTTCGGGATCGAACCCCACCTCCTCGAACTCGGCGCGCGGGTCACGACCCGGCTTCTCGAGCTCGGCCAAAATGTCGATCAGCGTCGGCAAACCGCGCCCCGCACCGGCCTCGACGCCA
>JBBQIO010000748.1:0-2560 GCA_038325015.1 Polyangia bacterium | reverse complement strand
TCACTCACCGACAGGAACGTACGGTTCGGCAGGACACGAACGTGGGCCGCCAGCTCCGGTACCGGCTCAGGGCCGCCCCCGACGATGGCCACCGCCCGCAGCCGCTCATGATTGGCCGGCTTGGCGGCGCGACCGCGCGTCGGCTGACTCTCTTTGCACAGCGGGCAGTCGACGATGCCGTTGACCTCATGCACGAACAACGGATCGCCATGCCGCAGCACGATCAACGCTCGCCCATTGGTCATCGCCAAGGTCAGCTCGGCAACCGCCAAGGCGTCGGCTCCGGCGTGATGGCGAATCCGCGCCAGGGTCGCCCGAATCGCGTCGCGTACGTGCGCCGTGGTGACGTTCACGTCGTCGAGTCGACCCGCTTCGTGCAGCGCCGCCAGTACACAATGGAAGAGCAGCTCGGAGTCGGTCTGCCCGCGAATGTTGCGGCGCAAAAACTCCGGCGTCTCTTCGAGAAGCGCGGCTTCGATCTCGGCGAAGCGGGGGAGCGTCCCGTGGTGCGCGAACAGCCAGCTGCGATAGCGAAAGGGATGGGTATTCTCACTGCGCGGCTCGCCGACCGTGCCGGCGCGCACGTGCCCGATGATGGCGTCGGTGTGCAAGCCCTGAGCGGCCTCGTAAAAATCGATCGGATGGGGCGGCGCCTTGGGGCGACGCTGCAACAGGATCTCGCCGCCCTGGTAAAAGCCGATGCCCCAGCCGTCGATGTTCGGCTGCGTCGCCGGCTCGCGCAAAAGCGGGCGTGCACCGTGAAGCGCGCAGCTCACGCGGAGTGGGTCGTTGCCGAGAAACGCAAAAATTCGGCTCATCGTCGTCGCCAAACTATAGCGCGCATCGGCCAGCGCGCAACCCGCGCACGGTGCCGCGAGCGACGGCGCGCACACGGCGCGCGCAAGATCCTAAAGATGTTGATCAAGCCACGTCGCGATCTCGTTCATCGTGGCCATCCGGTCGGCCTCGGGCTCATTGAGGAGCTCGTGAAACTGCCCGGCCTTGAGGTCGATCTTCTTGTCGGTCGAGCCGAGTCGAGCAAAGACGGCCTCGGTGGCCGCCGGATCGGCGACCCGATCCGCAGCGCCGACCAGACACAAGACTGGCAAGGTCAACGACGACGCACGCGCCAAGAGGGTGGCCTGCGCGGCGCTCGATTCGGTGAACCAGCGCGCCGTCGCAACGCTGTTGTTGAGCGGATCGCGATCGTGCTCCTCGGCCATCTGCGGATCGCGCGTCAAGTCGCTGCCCGCGAGCTCGACTGGCAGCGACAGCGTCGGCCATATCCTCGAGGCGGCCACGCCGAGCCAACGCTTGAGCGCCGGCACCGGCAGCTTGAGCCCGAAGAACGGCGAGGTCAGCACCAAGCCTTTGACTGCGGCCTGACCCGCCGACCGCGCCGCGCTCTGCAAAAGCCAGCTGGTGGCGACCAGCCCGCCCATCGAATGGCCGAGCAGGAACAGCGGCCCATTGCCCTCGGCGCGCGCCAAGAGCCGGTCGACGTCCTTGCAGTAGTCGTCGAACGACGCCACGTAACCGCGCTCCCCCTCGGAGCGGCCATGGCCGCGCAAATCGCCGCTGAATACGGCGAAGCCACGTGCGACCAGCGCGCGCCCGACGTGATCGTAGCGCCCGGAGTGCTCGGCGTAGCCGTGGATGATGACCACGCGGGCACGGGCCTGGCCGTCGGGCAGCCACTGCCGCCGCCACACTCCTTCGACCAGCTCGCCTTGGGTCGTCGTCGCAGTCATCGTCATGGCGTTGCCATCTCCTCTTGTGTAACCGGGGCGCCTGGGCTAGGCCATCGCCCGTGAAACTGTACGAGATTTACAGCAGCATTTCCGGCGAGACACAGTACGCCGGTTTGCCCTGCACGTTGGTGCGCTTCGCCGCCTGCGATCTGCGCTGCAGCTACTGCGATACCGCCCACGCCTTTACCGGCGGGCAGGAGGTGTCGCTGGAGTCGATTGTCGCGGACGTCGCGGCGCGCGCCATCCCGCTTGTGCTCCTGACCGGGGGCGAGCCCATGCTCCAGCCGGAGCTGCCCCGGCTGGCCGATGAGCTCTTGCGGCGCGGCTTCGAAGTCATGGTCGAGACCGGGGGCCATCGCGACATCGCCACGCTGCCGGCTGGGGTCGTCGTGATCCTCGATGTCAAGACGCCGAGCTCCGGCGAGGCCGCCAAGCACCATTGGCCGAACCTGGTGCGCCTCGGGGCACGCGACGCGGTCAAGTTCGTCATCGGCAATGAAGCCGACTACGAGTACGCCAAGACGGTACTCCGCGAGCATCGACTCGAAGGGCGCTGCCACGTGCTTCTATCGCCCAGCTTCGGCGTGCTGGAGCCGAGTGTTCTGGTCGGCTGGATGCTGCGCGATCGCCTGGTGGCGCGCCTCAATCTACAGCTCCACAAGGTGGTCTGGCCGCCCGAGACGCGCGGCGTTTAACTTGGTGACGCGTGCCGACACGGAGTAAAGTCCGAGCCGGATGGATCTCGAACTCGGACGAGCACGTGCGGTCTAACCGGCGAAAACGACTGGCTTCGTTGGCGTTGGTCGCGC
>JBBQIO010000747.1:0-2580 GCA_038325015.1 Polyangia bacterium | reverse complement strand
AAGGGTTGGAAGCGCCATGAGGTGCTCGCTTCGTCCAAAGCGTTCTTCCAGCAGCGCAACGTCGACGAAGACGCGCAGGTCGCCGCGCAGCTCAAGAAGCTGGGCGTGGATTGGATGCCGGTCGATCCCAAGTCGCCCGAGGCGAGCGGCCGCCCGCAGTACGAGAGCAGTATTTCGAGCGACCACGCGGGCAACGTGGTGCAGGCCGGCGAGACCATCAAGCTGCACGCGCAGGTGACCAATCGCGGTACCGCGGTGGCCGGGCAGGTGCGTGGCCGCATCGCCGGCCACGACCCCTACTTCGACGGGCGCGAGTTCGTATTCGGCCGCATCAAGCCTGGCGAAACGCGCTCGTTCGTGGTCCCGGTCAAGGTGCAAAAGGGCGCGCTCGGTCGGACCGATCCACTCAAGCTCGAGATTTTCGATCAGCGCGGGCCGGACGTTGTGGCCAACAGCAATTTCGTGGTGCAGACCAAGGGGATTGCGCGTCCGCAGTTCGCCTATTCGTACCAGCTGGTCGACGACATCAAGGGCAACGGCGACGGCCTGGTGCAGCGCGGCGAGTCGGTGCGGCTGCATGTCACGGTCAAGAACATCGGCACCGGGCGCTCGAACCAGACGCTGGCCGAGCTGCGCAACTTGTCGGACGAGGGCATCTACATCAAGAAGGGGCGCTTCAACGTCGATCACCTCGCGCCAGGCGAGGAGAAGACGGTCGACTTCACGTTCGACGTCAAGCCGGAGTTCGCGCCGGCCAAGTTCAAGGTCGAGCTGTTCGTCGTCGATTCGGTGTTCATCAACGAGTTCGTCACCGACAAGCTGACCTTCCCGGTGGCCGACGCGCTGCCGCTGGTGGCTTCCAACGGAGTCGTGACCGTGACCGGAAACGACGTCCCAGTGCGGGCCACGGCGACCAAGGATGCGCTCGTCGTCGGCACGGCCAAGCGTGGCTCGGTGTTCAAGCAGACCGGCTCGGCGCAGGGCTTCTATCGCGTCGATGTCGATACGGGGCGGCCGGGCTTCATCGCCGAATCCGAGGCGCAGCCGACGCCGGTGGCGACGCCCAAGCTCGGACGTGAGGCCGGGTTCGTGTCGTCGTGGCAGGTGGCGCCGCCCAAGTTGGTGCTGGCGGCGGCGGAGCAGCTCGTGCGGTCACCGACGCTTTCGCTGCGCGGCACCGCCGAGGATCCGCGCAAGGTGGCCGACGTGTTCGTCGTCGTGTCCAACCCGACCGCGAAGATCGAGAGCCGCAAAGTCTTCTATCAGTCGAACCACAATGCGGCCAATCCGCTGGCCCTCGCGTTCAGCGCCGAGGTGCCGCTGTGGCCGGGCGCGAACTACGTGACCGTCGTGGCGCGGGAGAACGGCGAAGTGCAGGCGCAGCAGACACTGGTCATCGCGCGTCAGGGCGCGGAGCTGGCCACCAAGGCGCCGATCGCCGCCGACCGCTAACAACTACTCCTCGACGGTAAATCCCGCTTTCGCCAGGCGCTCGACGAGCGCTTGGCGCGGCTCGAGCGCTCCTCCCAACGCATCCCACCACACCAGGCGCAGCGAAAGATCGCCGCTGCGCTCGAGCACCAGCATGTGGCGCGTTGCTGTGCACTCGAGGTGCACACGCGTCAGCGTCTTGTAGGGCACCGCTTCGCCACCGGCATGGACCGCGATGTCATCGGACTGCGCCGCCCAGGCGCGCCGCAGCCAGCCGCGCGCCAGCCAGGGCACCAGCGCCAGCGCCGCCGAGCCGAACAGCAGCGGCGACGGCGACGGATGGAGCCGCCCCGTGGCCCAACTCGCGAGGATCATGAGCAGCGGCGAAGTGGTGACCAGCGCGACCAGGAGCTGGCGCACCGTCAGACCCGTCAGCCGCATTCGCACCGTCGATGAAATCATGGCTCGTGGGCCTCGCCGGTTTGGGCCGGCAGCGGGCCCAGACTGCGATCGTTGCGCAGCAAAAAGGAGTACCAGGGGAGGCTGAGCCCGGCCACCTGCACGCTGACGTAGTGATAACCGCGCGACTGCCATAGCGCCGCGTCCGGACCGACATACGGAGTCGGTAAAATGCGGTAGTAGCTCGACGTGATGATGGTCGGCCGACGCGACAGGACGTAGTCGTCCGGCGCGTATTTTTGGTGGCCTGGGCGCGTCGAGACCGGCGCCACTTTGTGCGCGATGTACGAATCCGACAATCCGAAACAATCGAGCGACCGGATGCCGCTGAAGTACACCTGAGCGCCGGCGCCACCGACGGCTGCGTAATCGTCCGGGCGCGCGTAGCGACCGAACCAGCGACCGATCGCCGCGCGATCTTCGGTGTAGTAACGAAGATAGCCGGGCGAGTCGATGCCGCGCTCCGAGTCGTGACCCGCCATCGCGCGATGCGATACCCAGGCGCCGCTGGCCGCGTGGGCAGCGACGAGCAGACCGACCCCTAGCGCGGTGACCGTCGGTTGCACGCTGGACAAAAGTCGACGTAATCCGTCGCTGGCCATCCACGCGCACAGCGGCACGATGGGCAGCGCAAAACGGTGCAGCCCCATGAAATCGCCGCCGACCGCGCCGACATAAACCAAAAAGACG
>JBBQIO010000746.1:0-2582 GCA_038325015.1 Polyangia bacterium | reverse complement strand
GATCTACGTCGGTGGCGAGCCCGCGGTGGTCGACGCGAGGGGCACGGCACTCAAGGTTTGACGCTGTTGAGGCTGTTGAGTTCTGGGATTTCGCTGGCGATCACTTGGACCAGCGCCTCTAGCTGCGTCTTGTCGTTGAGCGACGCATCGTCGAGCACCCGCTCGAGGACGCGTCGCAACAGCTCTCCGACTGCGCGCCCCGGTTTGCAGCCGAGGATGCGCATCACGTCGCCGCCGCCAATCGCCAGGTCGCCGACCTTGAAGGCGGAGGCCCGCGACACCTCTCCCTCGATGCGGCGCTTGAGCTCGTCGAGCTCGCTGCCCGGCGTCTCCCCTCGCCCGCGCCCGATCACATCGCCCTCGCGAAGCGCGAACAGATCCGGCAACGCCTCCTGTCCCACCCGACCGATAAAGCGGCGCACCGTGCCATCGGTCCAGTCGGTCTCGTACCAAAACATGTGGTTGCCGACCAGGTGCACTACCCTCTCGCGCTCGTCGCCGGAGAGGCGCAGGCGCCGTCCGATGGCGTCGCTCATCTCCGCTCCGACGAGGTCGTGCCTGTAAAACGATCGCTCTCCTGGTGCATCGGGTTTGTCCTGCGCGGTGCGCGGCTTGGCCACATCGTGCAACAGCGCTGCCAACCGTGGCACCCACTCTGCCCGCCCCGAAGGCAAGGCAAACACCGGCGTGGCGTCGACCACCGCCAGCGTGTGCCGCCAGACATCATGCACGTGATAACGATTCTGATGAAAACCGACACCTTCGAGGAGCTCTGGAATCACCTCGCCGAGGAGGCCGGTGGTGCGCATCAGCTCCAGGCCTACCGACGGAGCCGGCGACAGCAGAATCTTGACCACTTCGTCGCGTACCCGCTCCGCCGACACCTTGCGAAAGACGTCGAGCGTCTGCGGAATCGCGGCCTCTGTTGGCGGGTCGAGCACAAAACCATGCTGCGCGGCAAAGCGGACGGCACGCAGCGCCCGGAGGCCATCTTCTGAAAAACGAGCCAGCGGGTCACCGACGGCGCGAATGAGCTTGGCGGCGAGGTCCACCTGACCATGAAACGGATCGGCGATCTGCTGGGCCACCGGATCAAAGGCGATGGCGTTCATCGTAAAATCGCGACGGCGCAAGTCCTCGACAAGGTCGTCGACGAACTCGACGCTATCCGGCCGCCGCCCGTCGGTGTAGGCGCCCTCGCCACGAAAGGTGGTGACCTCTACTGGCTCCCGCACGCCGCCTCCCGGCCGGTCGACCAGCACGGTGACTGTGCCGTGCTTCTCGCCGGTGGGAATGACCCGCTTTTTGCCGAAGACCTCGCCGACCTGCGCCGGTGTGGCCGAGGTGGCCACGTCGAAGTCCTTGGCCAGCTTGCCGCGAAGAATGTCGCGAACCGCGCCACCGACGAGCCAGGCGGCGTAGCTAGCCGCGCCCAGCTTCCGGCAAACCTCGACGATATGCGGCGGGATCTGGCCGATCAACCCTGCCTCGGTCATCCGAGATCTTCTTTGGTGTAGCGCAGCTGGCGTGGACGCGGCCCAAGTCGCTGGGAGATCTCGTCGGAGCGCTCGGTGAAGGTCGCGGCAGCGTCCACGTCGCCACGGAGGGTGAGCGCGTGCGCAAAGCTCTGGAACGTGTAGCCGAGCTCCAGCTCATGCCCCACATCGGCCAAGATGGCGATCGCCGCCTGAAAATGCTCGTCCGCCTCACGTCGATCGTCGTCGGTGATGCCGCCGGTGGACACCACCGTGCCCAAGATGCGGTGCGCGGTGGCCTCTGCGCGACGGGAGCCAACCTTGGTGGCCAGATCGAGCGCACGGCGCCCTTCGGCGCGTGCCGCCCGCAGATCGCCGAGCTGCAAATAGACCTCCGCCAACAGGCGCGCCGCTTCGCTTTGCAAGAGCTTGTCGCCAAACCCCTGCGCCAGCCGCGTGGCCTCCGCCAGATGCTGCCGCGCTTCGGTCTCGCGGGTCAGCTTGACTTCGATCTCGCCGATGCGCGCCAGAATGTGCGCTTGCTCTAGCTGATCATCGATCTCTCCCGCCAAGGTCAGCGCTTCGCTCAGTACCTCGAGCGCCCGCTCGTGATCTTCGCGGTCGCGCCAGGCGGCAGCGACGGCCAACAGCGACTGCACCACGCCCGGCCGGTCCTCGATCTCGCGCCGCAGGGCCAGCGCTTCCGAGAAACGCACTACTGCCTCGCCAGGAGCGCCCGCCGCTTGATGGACCTCGGCGAGGTTGTGCAGCGACAAGGCGATGGAGCGTTTGTCGCCGAGCGCACGGCGTAGGTCAAGCGATCGGCCGTGTCGCTCCAGCGCCGTCGGAAAGTCGCCGCGCAAGAACGCAACACGGCCCAGATCGTCCTCGGCCGCTGCCACACCGCGGCTGTCGCCCGCTTGCCGGAACAGGCCGAGCGCTTCTTTGAGGTGCGCTTCAGCCGGCTGATATTCGCCGATTCCTCGTCGGAGACGTGCCAGTCGCACGTGCGCTGCGCCCGCTTTGGCATAGTGATCGAGACGCCAGGCTGCAGTGAGCATGCGCCCGAACGCGACCAACGCCTCCTTGGCACGCCCGGTGCGCACC
>JBBQIO010000745.1:0-2582 GCA_038325015.1 Polyangia bacterium | reverse complement strand
GGGATCGTTCGCGTCGTGACCGATGGCGCGGACCACGGCGCTAGACGTTAGGCGCGCGAGCTCGACACGCTCGTAGATCGGCTGTCGGCCAAAACCATCGCCCAGCGAAGCTCCGAACGCGCGTAAACCATCCTGTCCGTCGGACGACACCGCGGCGTCGATGATGTTGCCGCCCGAGGCGGCGAAGCCGTGCGGTGCGTCGATGCGATCGATGACGAATGCGACGTACGCGTTGTCGAGTCGCACGTCTCCGAGCGCGCCCTCGGCCAGGTCGCCGTGCAAAAGCTCCGACGGATCGCCGATGATGCGCGCGCGAGCCGGGCGCGCGTTGGGCAGTGGCGCTGCGCTCGGCAGCGCGCCGGAGCGGGGCGGTGGCAGAATCAGCGGCTCACCCGCGCAGCTGCAAAAGAAGAGGAGGCACGTAAGGCCCGCCAGCGGTCTTTTCAGATCGTCGATCACGCCGCTACGGTAAGGCCTGCCACGGCGAAAAAGAAATCGATCGCGCCGGACGCGCCCGGCGTCTTGCCTCGCGTACAGCTCTGGGATTAGGCTTTCCACTTTGCGGCGCGTGCCCGCGCGCCGCCTCTTTTTCAAGGTAAGAGGTCGCGCCATGTCTGGACACAATCGCTGGTCCAAGATCAAGCACACCAAGGCGGCTACGGACGCCAAGAGGTCCAAGGGCTGGACTAAGCTCCTCAAGGAGGTCACCGTCGCGGCCAAGGGCGGCGCCGACCCCGACGGCAATCCGCGGTTGCGCGGCGCGGTCGAAAAGGCGCGCGGCGGCAACGTGCCCAACGAGACCATCAAGCGCGCCATCCAAAAGGGCTCGGGCGAGCTCGGCGCGGAGAACTTCGAAGAGCTGGTGTACGAGGTCTACGGACCGGGTGGGACAGCCGTCGTCGTCGAGATCATGACCGACAACCGCAATCGCACCGCCGGCGAAATCCGCAAGCTCCTCGAGCGCTCGCACGCCAAGCTGGGCGCGGCGGGCTCGGTGCTGTACCTCTTTCACAAGCAGGGGCACATCGTATTCGACGCCGACAAAGCAGCCGAAGACACCCTGATGGAGGCGGCGCTCGACGCCGGCGCCGATGACGTGCGCGCCGAGCCGGGCGTGTTTTTGGTGGTCACCGAAGCCGGCAAGATGCACGCCGTTTTGACGACGCTGACCGCCAAGGGCTTTTCGCCCGAGCACTCCGAGGTCGGGCTCTATCCCGAAAGCTCGGTCAAGCTCGAAGGCAAAGAGGCCGAGCAGATGTGGAAGCTGGTGCAGCAGCTCGAGGACCACGACGACGTGCAGAACGTCTACGCCAACTACGAGATCGACGACGCGCTGCTCGAACAGCTTTCGGCGTGATCTGAGATTCGCATCTTGGGGTTGGACCCCGGCAGTCGCCGGTTTGGCTACGCCGTCGTCGAGTCCGAAGGTCGACGGCTGACCTACATCGAATGCGGCGTCATCGAGCCACCGGCCAAGGGCTCGCTGGAGAGCCGTCTGGGCGAGATCGCGGTCGGCCTCGACGAGGTGCTCGAGGAGCTCAAGCCCGAAGTGGTGGCGGTCGAGGACGTATTTTCCGGCATCAATGCGCGTACCGCGCTCATGCTCGGTCAGTCGCGGGGCGTCGCGTTGGCGCTCGCTGGGCGCGTCGGTTTGCGCGTCCATGCGTACCCTCCAGCGACGGTAAAAAAACGCGTGGTCGGTTCGGGACGCGCCACCAAAGAGCAGGTGTCGGCGATGGTGCAGACGTTGTGCAAGCTGCGAAAGGCGCCACGGCTCGACGCCTCGGATGCGCTGGCCGTCGCCATCTGCCACGCCTTTAGCCGCCGTTTTGTGGGCGACTCGAAATAAACGGAGCCTTCATGATTGCTCTTCTGCAGGGGACGCTGAAAGACAAAGGGGTGGACCACGTGGTCGTCGATGTCGGCGGCGTCGGCTTTCGGTTGAGTGTCTCCCTACAGACCATGGCCGAGCTACCGCCGGTTGGCCAGGGAGTGCAGCTGCACACGCATCTGGTCGTGCGCGAGGACTCGCTGACCCTGTTTGGCTTTGCCCACCCGAGCGAGCGCACCGCGTTCGAGCTCTGCCTGTCGGTCCAGGGCATCGGACCCAAGCTCGCGATGTCGATCTTGAGCACGTTTGCGCCCGGCGATCTGGCGCGCGCGATTCGCGCTGGCGACACGGCGCGGCTGGTCAAGGTGCCGGGCGTCGGCAAAAAGACCGCCGAGCGGTTGGCGCTCGAGCTGCGCGACAAGGTGGACGGCCTGGGGCTGGCGCCGAGCAAAGTGGGAGCGCCGCTCTCGGCGTCGAGCCGCCGCGCCACCGCGGTGTCGGCGCTGACCAACCTCGGCTACCGCGGCCCCGAATCGGAGCGCGCAGTCGACGAGACGATCCTGCAGCGGCCCGACGCGGCCACCGCCGAGATCATCAAAGAAGCGCTGCGTCGACTGGCCGAATAGGGGAAGTTTTCGTCCCCGGCCGTCGCTCGATTAACTCGCCGGAATGGCCACGACCAAGGTCATGTTGTCGGGCACCGGACTTCCGTCGGCTCGCTTGACCGTCCCGCCTTGCGTCTTGCTGAAGA
>JBBQIO010000744.1:0-2594 GCA_038325015.1 Polyangia bacterium | reverse complement strand
TGTAGCGCCCGTCGCATCTTGGTCAGCGCCTGCTCCTGCAGCTGCCGGATTCGCTCCCGCGACAAGTTGTACTTCTCGCCGATCTCTTTGAGCGTTAGCTCCTTGTCGGTGCCCAAGCCGAAGCGCTGGCGCAAGATGTCGGCCTCGATCGGACGCAGCTGATCGAGCTGGGCGCGCACCTCGCAGGTCATCGCCTCTTCGACCAGAACGTCGGTCGGCGAGTGATCTTCGGCATTCGGATCCTGCAAGAAGTCGATGAACTTCCGTCCGTCCTCGTCGCTGATCGGGCGATCGAGCGACAGCGACTGGTCGAGCAAGAAGGTCCGCATCTTTTCGATCTTGGCGCCTGCGATGTTCGTTGCCTCGGCCAGCTCCTCGGTGCTCGGTTGACGACCGAGCTTTGCCGATAGCTCTCGCCGTGACTTGGCGACACGATGGTACGCGTCGATCATATGCACGGGCAGCCGCACCGCGCGCCCCTTGTCGGCCAACGCGCGCGAGATGGCGTGACGAATCCACCACGATGCATAGGTTGAAAAGCGGTACCCGCGACGATAATCGTAGCGCTCGACGGCCTTGATGAGGCCGATGTTGCCCTCTTGAATCAGGTCGGCCAGCGGCATGCGCCCGTAGTTGAAGCGGCGCGCGATCGAGACCACCAGGCGCAGATTCGCTTTGACGAACTCGTTCTTGGCCGCGTGCGCCTGGTTGTAGCCGCGCGCCACTTCGTGCAGGTATTGGCGAAACACCCGGCTGGTCGGCGAAAAGGTCAGCGCGTCGTTGACCATGCGCTCGGGCAGACCGCGGTAGATCTTCTTGAGCTCGTCGAGCACCACGTCGAGCATGCGCTTGTCGACATCGACCGTCCGAATGCGCTCGGCGGTCTTGAGGAGCGCGCGCTCGAGTCGCTCCTGCGTCGCCCGCTTGCTCTGCTGCGCTTTGACGATCTTGCGCAGTTCTTTGAACTCCGGGACCGAGGCGTCGAGCATCTGCTCGCACACCTGCAAAAGATGATCGGTCATGGGTACGAAGCACAGCACGCGCACCCACAGCGCGACCTCCAGCCCCTCGATCTTGCGCGCAGAATCGAACTCCTCCTGCGGCTTGAGCACCGCCAGGCGCGCCATGTCGCGGAAGTACATCGACAGAAAGTTCGAGGGCTCCTCGACACGTGCGACGGGCGCAGCTTCGCCGTCCCCGTCGTCGGTACCGGCGGCGGCTTCGAGCGCGGCTACGGCTTCAGCGCCGACGGCTCCGGCGGGCGTCAGCTCGCTCGATCCCACCTCGGCCTCGTCCGCGGAAATGACATCCTCGGGGTCGGCATCGGTGCCGGTCGCGACGCGTTTCTCCGGTGCAACACGTGGTGCGCTCGCCGGCGGTGAGACACGGAAAACCCCTGGTCGCAGCCCGCGGCGGGGACCGAGCTGAGGCGGTGCACCGCGTTTCACGGTGGGCCGAACCAGCTTTATGATCTGACGATTGGGCATTTTTTCACACACATTTAGTAAATCTGCGTTAAACAACCCTTTTTTCCATGCAGCGGCATCTCCGCTGCGCGCTTCGCACGGCTGCGCCCTCGGCGGCGGCCACACGACGCATTAGTAAGACGAACGACCCACCCAACTTGTTCCAACGTAAGACCCTTGACGCGACGTGCAACCCGTGTCAGCCGCTTCGCTGTTCAGTTGCGCACACGTCGGTGCGGCGACGCCGGCCCTGCCCACCTCGATCGACTCCGCGGCAGGTCAAAGCGTTGCCCGGCTGGATTGCGCGAGCGACTACCCCTTGGCCGATTGGTGTTTGCTGATGATGAATACGTTCGAGCTACGGATTCGGTTTCTTTTCGGCGACCACCAGCAGGCGACGAGACTGCGCACCGAAAAAGCGGCCACGCATGGTGAGATCGCCCGAGACTTCGGTCACACGAAAACCGGCGTGGTGCAGGATCTTGCCGAGCTCATGCAGCGAGTAGGCACGGATTGAAATCTCCTGCTCCACCTGCCGCCCATCGTCGTAGATGACCTGCCGCTGCACCTGCAGGCGCGAGGAAAAATAGTTGAAGTCGACCTCTTCGAGGATCAAGCAGCCGTCGCCCTGCCACCACACACGGGTCGGTAGATCGCGCACGATGTAGTCGCGATTGACGACGTCGATGAGCAGCCGCCCGCCGGGCCGCACTGCCGCCGCCAGGTTCGCCGCGACCTTGCGATTGGTGTCGTCGTCGAAATAGCCGAAGGTCGTCGACATACAATAGGCGCCGTCGAACTGCGCCTCGAACAGCGGCTCACGCATGTCGCCGTGCACGAAGTTGGCCGTCAATCCGCCGCGACGCGCATCCTCGGCGGCGCGGATTAGAAGGTCGAGCGCCAGGTCGAGCCCGGTGACCTGGTAGCCGCGCCCGACCAGCTCGAGGACATGTCGGCCATCCCCGCAACCGACGTCAAGAAGCGCCGCGCCGGGCAGAACGCCGAGCACATCGACAACGAAGGTCGCCTCGCCCGTGGTCAGCGCCGGCCTGAGCGAGGGCAGCGTCCGCGCGTAATCCTTGTCGAAGATCTCCTCCCACCACGGCTTGACGCGGCGTTTGCGGCGGG
>JBBQIO010000743.1:0-2604 GCA_038325015.1 Polyangia bacterium | reverse complement strand
GAAATGGCTTTCGTGCCCGGGCGAAACCGCACCTGGTGGTCGAAGCGCCGCACCTGAAGGTGGACGTTTTCCTGCTTGGCCCGGCCGCGCCCGCGCGGCTTTTGCCACGGCCCGGCGACGTCGACGTCGACGGCGACATGGCCGCCGGACTCGACTAGCCGGTCGGGCAAGAACCACTGCAAGAGCTTGGCCGACAGCTGCCCGTCCACGTGTGCGGTCACCGATCCGGGCTTCCAGCCATCGAGTGCGAGCACGCCGCGCAGATGCGCCGCGGCGCCATCGGAGGTCAGGTCGAAATTGCTGACCTCAACGCTGCCGGGCCGCCAATCGACGCGCCCCGAGGTGATGATGTTGCGATCGAAGCCGCGCGGACGCAGCACTACGCGGTGGAGGACGATGCTGCCGGTCGGCAGCGGATGTTGTGGATTGCCTTTGAGCGTGAGATCGACATCGGCATTCCCGTCGGTGTGATCGAAGGCCGAGCGAAAGAAGTATTCGAGCAGCTCCAGGCCGATCTTGCCAGTCATGGTGGCGTCGACGCGTTCGGCCGACAGCTCCTTGACTTCGAAAAAGAAGTCGCCCAGCGCCGACACCAAGTGCGCCGGCTTGACGGTGACGTGACCGGGCGTGGCGATGACCATGACCGGGTCCCGGTTGCGCACCAAAAGATGGCGCAGCTGTCCGTCCTCTTCGGTCCCCGACAGCTCAAGGTTGATGGTCGCCAGATTGAGGGTCCCCGAGATTCCGGTGGTCAGGTCGAAGTGCAGTCTGGCTTCACCGCTGGCGCGGCCGCGCACGTCGCCCAGGAGGCGCAGCTCGGGAAAGATATTCTCCAGCGAAACGTCGGCAAAACGCAGCGTCAAGACCAGCGCAAGTTGTGGCAGCGGCGTCAGATCGCCCTCGATGGTGAGGTTTTCGAAGAACTTGCCGGTGATACGGCTCGAATCGCCGCCCGCATGGAGATTGATCACGCCATCGCCGAGCACCGCGTCGCGGACGGCGAAGCCGCGCAGCGAGAGCTGCCCGTCGGGCATCCAGCCGTCCGAGTCGCCAGCGACCGAGACGCGGCCGGAGACGAGCCCGTCGAGCGCCACCGGGAGCGCTGCCACGCCGGGGATCGCGCGCACTGGAAAATTGATCGGGCTGAGCGCCAGCGTGTAGTGGCCGCGCCAGTCGACGCCGCCGGCCCCGGTCAGACGGCCGCCGGCGCTGCGCTCGACGCTGAGCTCCTCGACGTTCACGCCGCTATGGTCGAGCCGCAGACGAAAACGACCGTCGCGGTAGGGATCGCCGAACAGTGTCGCGCGCGGGAATAGCACCTCGACGTGACCTTCGGGCTCGGCCAACGATCCGCTCAGCGCCACCTTCACCGTCGATGGCGCGACCAGACCATTGACGCCCAGGAGCGGCCCCAGGTTGAGTGCTTGTCCGACGAGCTCACCGGTGACGGTCGGCCGGGCCAGCGGCTGCGCCCACCCGCCGCGTCGGTCGAACAGCGCCAGCGCGAGCTGGCCGGTAAGGCTGCCGCCGTACCCGGTCGCCGACAGATGCTCGATGCGCAGCTCCTGCCCGTCGAGGAAAACGCGCCCGGTCACCTGATCGAGCGGCTGTCCATTGAAGCTCCCGTACGCCAGGTGATCAGCGCGAACGTCGAGCGACAGGTGTGGCCGCGGCCAGCTGCCGTTAACGCGACCGGCGGCCGACAGCGAACCCTCGAGCGGCGCCGTCAATCCGAGGTCCGTCAGGAGCGGCTGCAGATGAGGCGCCACGAGCGACACCAGCGCATCGAAGGATCCACCCTGGGGCCGCAACTGTCCGGAGAGCGCGAGCTTCGCCCCGTCGGCGCCCAGCTCCAGGCGATGAACCTCGACCGCTTCGGGCGACGCGGTGAGCTGCCCGGTCAGCTCCAGATGCCGCGGCAACGCCAACGCGTCGTGCGCCGGTGACCGGTCGAGCGTGGCCGCCGCGATCTGGATGTCGACGTGGTCCGCTCGCTTGACCAGGTGCCCGATGGTGTGGACCCGCGCATTGAGCCGACCGGCGAGCGTACGACCGAGAGACGGCGGCAAGAGGGTGACGAAGGCCGGGTCGATGTTGAAGATGCGCGTGTCCGCCGACCAGTTGCCGTCGGCAAAATTGATCGCCGCGTGGCTCGAAAAGCGCCCCTTGGCGACCAGCCCGGTGACCGGCGAAAGCTCGAGCGGTCCGGCGCCGAGGTGCAGATGCGCCGCCACGTCGGTGGCCCGCAGCGTCGAGGCGTGCGCGTTCAGACCGGCGACGTCGCCGTCGATCTCGATCGCAACGAACGGCCCCGCGATGCGCAGCGTGCCGTGTGGATCTCCGTCGACGATGTCCGGCAGCGGCGACGGCAAGAGCCCGACCAGGAGCGATGGGTGCTGCGCGGGCGCGACGGTCTCGAAGCCGATCTTAAGCCCCACACTCGACTGCGTGCCGAACAGGCCGTAGAGCGTGCCGTCGAGCTGCGCGCTCGTGCCCAGGGTCCGCGCACGGGCGGAAAAGGCCAGGTCGCCGCGCCGCGCTTTGCTGGTGCCAAAGCCGTCGGAGCCGAAGCGCGCGACGGTGAGCTGGTCGAGCGGAAAGGTG
>JBBQIO010000742.1:0-2607 GCA_038325015.1 Polyangia bacterium | reverse complement strand
GTCGAGGTCATCGCGCACGATCTCGCAGCGCCCGGCGGCGCCGCACAGCTGGCCACGCAGGTCGACGGCAAACACTGGCAGGTCGATCACCTGATCTCGAACGCTGGGTTCGGGACCGTCGGCGAGTTGGCCAAAGCGGATGCCGAGCGCGAGGGCGAGATGGTTCGGCTCAACTGCGAGGCGCTGACCGTCTTGTCGACGCGCTTCATCGGCGGCATGGTCGCGCGCAAAAAGGGCGGAATTTTGCACGTTGCGTCGGTGGCCGGGATGCAGCCGGTGCCGTTCATGGCGACCTACGGGGCGACCAAGGCGTTCGTTCTGAGCTTCTCGGCGGCGCTCGCCGAAGAGGTCCGCGCGCACGGCGTGCATGTCACCGCGCTGTGCCCGGGTCCCGTCGAGACCGGCTTTCAAGCGGTGGCCGGCGCGGCGATTTCGTCCGGCCAAAAGCGCGCCGTCCTCTCGGCTTCGGAAACCGTGCGCCTCGGCATCGAGGCCTATCGCGCCGGTAAAGCGGTCTATACGCCGGGCGCGCTCAATCGCGCCGGCGCGCTGGGCGCCAAATTCTTGCCCCGCAGCATGGTCACCCGCGCCGTCGGCAAGATGATGCGCGGCAAGCGCAAGTGATCATCGAACCGCCTTTGGTCCACCTCCGTATGTCTTACAAAACAGCGTCAACCATTGCGGGCCAACGCCTTGCAGAGGTAGAAGTACGACCGTGAGCGTCGAAACCGCCGAGTCCAAGAGCGCAGCCGCTCGCAGTGACGGGCTGTTGTGCCGGCGCATGGTCGACGGGGACGTGGCTGCGCTACGGTCGCTCTATCAGCGCTACGCCGGCTACGCTATGGCCGTGGCGCTGCGCGTGCTGCGCAACGAAGCCGAGGCAGAAGAGGTCGTGCAAGAAACTTTTCTCGAAGCGTGGCGACGCGCGCCGGAGTTCGACGAGCGGCGCGGAGACGGTCGGCGATGGGTGGTCACCATCTGCCGCAGCCGCTCCATCGATCGCCTGCGCTCGCGCGCCTCGGCAGCGCGCGTCGAGGCCGGCTCCTACGAAGCGCCGCCGAGCGAGCGTACGCCACTCGAAGAGGTCGAGGCGCTGCGCGATCGCACGGAGGTGCGCCACGCCTTGGGCGAGCTGCCCGTCGAGCAGCGCCAGGCCATCGAGCTGGCCTACTGGAACGGTCTGACCCGGCAGGAGATTGCGCAGCGCTTGGGCGAGCCGGTCGGCACCATCAAGTCACGCATCCATCTGGCGATGGGCAAGCTGGCGGGCCTGCTCAAGCGAGGCGAGTCGTCATGAGCGCGCCTTTGACCTGCGCCGAATGCCAGGAGCTGATCGGCGCCTACGCGCTCGGTGCCCTCGACGACGACGAGGCTAAACGGGTACGCGCCCATCTCAGCGAGGGCGCGGCCACAGCCGAGCATCGAGCCTGCCTCGAAGAGCTGGCCGCGGCCAAGGTTGTGGCCGGCCGTTTGACCGAAGAGCTATTGCCGGTGCGTCCGGCGGCGTCGCTGTGGTCGCGCATCGAAGCCGAGGTCCGTGCCACTCGATCGGCCGCCACCGCGACGACGCAGTCGAGCTCCGGCCCGTGGCGCCTTGTCGCTTTGGCTTTGGCGGTGGCGGTGATCGTGCTGCTAGTCCTGGGTCTGTCGGGGCGGACGCGACTGCAAACGAGCGAGACCGAGGTCGCCCTGGCGGCAACCCGTCTGCACGACAGCGAGCGGCGTGTGGCCCAGGTCTCGGTCGTGGTGCACGACTGCACCGAAGATCTGTCGCGCCTCAAGATGCAGCTCAAGCTACAGCGTGACGCGGTGGCGCTGGTCGATCATCCAGGGACCAAGGTGATTGCACTGGCCTCCAAACAGGCCGATTCGCCTTCGGCGACCGCGATCGTCAACGTCGGCGAAAAGCGCGGCTTGGTGCTCCTCGATCACATCAATGTGCCGACCGCCCGCGACTACGAGCTGTGGGTGATTCGCGGCTCCCAGAAAAAAGCGGCCGGCCTGTTGCGGCCGACCAGCGACGGTGCGTTGGTCGTCGAGCTCGATCCCAAGCTGCTCGCTGACGGGGTCGACGCGCTCGCCGTCACGCTCGAGCCGGCCGGCGGCGGTCCTGCGCCTCGCGGACCGATCGTGCTGGTCGCTGCCATGCCCAAGACGTAAGCCCGTCGTGGAAACGAAGCGCTGCGCCTGGCCGGGCGACGACGCCCTCTATGTCGCCTATCACGATGAAGAGTGGGGCGTGCCCGAGCACGACGACGCCGCGCTGTTCGAAAAGCTCATCCTCGACGGCTTTCAGGCGGGCCTGTCGTGGATCACGATTCTACGGCGGCGCGAGGCCTTTCGCCGCGCGCTCTTCGGTTTCGACGCCGCCCGCCTGGCCAAGCTGACGGCGCGCGATCGCGCACGCCTCTACGCCGACGCCAGCATCATCCGCCACCACGGCAAGATCGACGGCACGCGCACCAATGCGCGCGCCTATCTGGGCATTAAAAAGGGCGCCACGTTCGATGACTTCTTGTGGCAATTCGTCGACGGTAAGCCGGTGCAAAATCGTTGGCGGAGGCGCGACCAAGTCCCCACCGAGACCGACGCCAGCCGCGCCATGGC
>JBBQIO010000741.1:0-2609 GCA_038325015.1 Polyangia bacterium | reverse complement strand
TCCGACGACGATGATCGCCGCGCCAAAAAACGGCGCGCACAGCAGGTGCACAAGCCGCGAGCGTGCCGCCAGCGGACGGCGCAGCGCACGACCGAGCAGCGCGTAGCCGGCGCCAAAGATCAGATACCAGTAGTAGCTGGTCACCGGCACGCCGAGCCAGCGCACCGCGAGCGTCGGATCGCTCGACAGCCAATGCCACCATCCGGCGTCGACGCCGCCGACATCGAACGGCACGTCTAGCAACATGATTACGAAGCCGACCAAGAGGGCCTCGGCGACGGCCGAAAGCCGCCAAGGCTCGACGCATTTACACCCCGTGTAGAGGAATACCGGGTAGAGCACGACGACATAGAGTGGAAGCTGTCCGTGATAGAGCTGTACTGTGAACTGTGCATGCACATAATTGTGCAAGAAATTGAACGCGATCAGCTCCATCCAGACGCCGTACCAAAGCACCGCCAGCCACTGAAACAGGGCGAAGCGATCACCCGCTCGGCTGGCCCGCACCACATGCACGAGCGTGAGCACCGCAGCGGCAAAGAACAGCGATTCGAGGGCAGCGAAGCGCCACGGCCGCGCGAGCGGGTCAGCGAAGGCGAGATAGGCGGACATGGGCCGCATCCTCCGTCGATTGCGGTGCGGTGGCGTCGCCGTCCTGCTCGTCCTCGAATGTGTGCTCGTCGTAGCGGCGGTCGGCGCGACGAACGGTGCCGTGCAGTCGGTCGAAGAGCGCGGTGTGGTGGCCGTAGTTGCAGTGAAAGGCGACGTGGTGGTCGTCGTGAAATCGGTTACTACCGTGAAGCGGCAGCGAAAACGGCGCGCGGATGCCCGAATGGTCGAGCATGCCGATGAAGTAGGTGTAGCCGATCACGGCGCCGTAGACGCCGGCGTGGATCGGAAGGACGAACGCGGGCACCAGTAGCACCGCGACGAAGATCAAGAATTCGAGCGGATGCATCGCCGTGGTGGTGAACACCGTCGGTGCGACATAGCGGTGGTGCCAGCGGTGCACGTGCCGGAACAGCCAGCGCCGGTGTAATAAGCGGTGGCTGTAATAGAGGCCGGCGTCGATCGCAAAAAAGGCCAGCACGAACGACACCGCCAGGTAGCCAATGCCGTGCAGGCGCACGGCGAAATAGATGCAGCTCCAGCCGCCGCGCGCCAGATGCCACATGAAGGTGCCGGCGATCAACGCGCCGAGCAAAAGATTGGCGCTGCCGAGCCCGAACGCGTGGCGCGCCAGCCCCGGCGTCAAAAAGCGCTCTGGCTGCAGCTTCCAGACGGCCGCCTTCTGCCGTCGCCGCCAGTAGAACCAAGCGTGAACCGCGCCGCCCAGCCCCCAGAACGTGACCACGCTCGACGCTATCGCCACGGCTACCCACAGCGCCCATGCCGATCCCCAAAGAGCCATGCCGACCTCGAACTAACTAATCGGTTAGATATGGATAACTGACCGATTAGTAATCTCATCCGATGTGCCTGTCAACGATCGAAGTGAGTTAGATTGGCGCAGCGCATGCGACGAAAATCACATGGACATGGGGGACGCCCCAAAGGGGCCACCAGCGAAGGGACGCGGGCACGCGTGCTGGCTGCGGCGCGGACCTGCTTTTCGCGCTTCGGCTATGCACAGTGCACCAACCGCGAGATCGCCGAGGAGGCCGGCGTCACGACGGCGGCGATTTATCTCTACTTCGACTCCAAGAGTGCGCTCTACGCGGCTACCGTGCGCCAGGCCTACGAGGAGCTCCTGCCGCACTATCGCGAGGCCTCGCAAGCGCCGACGTTGCGCGCCGGCTTTCAGATGGTGCTTGCGGCGTCCGAGCCGCTGCACAGAAACGATCCATCGCTGGCCGCCTTTTTTTCGGCGCTGCCGGTCGAGATGCGGCGGCACCGCGAGCTGGCCGGCGTGATCAACGATGAGGGGCAGGGCGTGGTGCGGCTGTTCGCCGACCTGATCGGCCTGGGTGTGCGCAACCGTGAAATCTCGGCCGCCGATGCGCCGCATGTGCTGTCGCTGTTTATCGCCTGCACGCTCGGTCTATCGCTGTTCATCACGTCGATCGACAGCTCGCAGTTCGGCGGCATCATCGCGGCGTTCAACGCGCTCATCCGAGGCACGCTATTCACCGAGCCGCGCAAAAAACGGCGCCGATAGTGTGGGCCGGTTGACTCGGGCGACGCGACCCAAAGTCATGCGACTCTCAGCGCATGAGCTATCTGTTCGAGACCGACGAGCACGCACAGCTTCGCGCCAGCGCGCGGCGCTTTGCCCAAGCGCACATCTTGGCGCACGCCCATGAATGGGACGAGGCGGGCGAATTTCCTCGTGAGCTCTACGGAGCCGCAGCGCGCGCTGGACTGCTGGGCCTCGCCTATCCGCCCGAGGTTGGCGGCGCGGGCGGCGACATCACCCACGGCATCGTGGCCACAGAAGAGCTGGTTCTGGCCGGCAAGTCGGTCGGCACCTGCGTCGGCTTGAACAGCCATGGCATCGCGCTGCCGCCGATCATCCGCTTCGGCAACCCGGGCCAGATCGCGCGCTTCGTGGCGCCGGTTCTGCGCGGGGAAAAAATTTCGGCGCTGGCCATCACCGAACCGGGCGCCGG
>JBBQIO010000740.1:0-2611 GCA_038325015.1 Polyangia bacterium | reverse complement strand
CAGCCGAGCGCGCCGGCCAAACCGACGAGCCACACATTGAGCGGCGCGTGGCCGTAGCTGGCGGCGATCGAACCGACGGTCACGGCGCCGGCGAACGGCATGATGATCTCGGACGGCAGCGGGATGCACGCCGACTCGATGGCCATCAAGAGCAGCACGCCGCCGTAGCCGAGGAGCAGGATGACTTGGGTAATGTAGGCGCTGAGCGCCTCGAGCACGTGAGCGATCACTGGTGGCCTCCGGAGGCGCTCTTACCAGGATGCGCCGGGCCTGTAAATCGGCTTGCCGCGCGCACCTTCCACCAGACGAAGAGCGCTGACAGCAGGAGGGCGAGGGCGAGGCCGACTTTTTCGTTCGGCGGCAGGACGAAGACGACGGTGATGAAGACGATCCAGGCCGCGGCGACGAGCTCGACGAGCACCGCCCAACGGCCGAGCGAAAACAGCGTGGGCGGCCACTTTCCCTGCCGCCGTTGCCAGAGGAGCGCGACGATCGGAATCAAGTAGGAGCCATAGAGCCCGACGGTGCTGATCGAAACGACGACGCTGTAGCCGTCGGCCCAGACGGCCAGGACGAGCGCGGCGACCACACACAGCCAGATGGTCGCCACCGGAACGCCCCAGCGCGGGCTGACCCGCGCCAAGCGCCGGTCGACGCCACCATCGTGGGCAAACGCGAACAGCATCCGCGACGCGGACATCACCGCGGACATGCCGCAAAACCACATCGCGCCGAGCACCAGCCAGACGAACAGCTCGCCGAGCGAGCCGGGAAGCGCGTGCGCCAGTGCGAACAAGAATCCGCTCTTGGCGCTCGTGGTCGCCGCCAGATCGCTGACCGTCGAGGTCAACAGGACGAGCAGCACCCAACCCGTGATGCCGGAAATCAGCACCGAGCGCACCATGCCGCGCGGCGCAGCGCGGCGTGCATCCACAGTCTCTTCGGCGGCATGGGCCGATGCGTCGTATCCGGTCAGGGTCCACTGCGCTTGCAACAGGCCGACGACGAACGCGTAGCTCCACCACATTGGATGCCCACCTAGCGCGGCGCCGGACACGACAAAGCGATGCAACAAGAACGACAGCGGCTGATGCGCCGGCACCCAGAGCAGGGCCACCGCGAGGAGCGCGGTCACGATCAGGTGATAGACCGCCGAAACGTCGCTCAACCGGCGCACGACCTCGATGCCGACATGATTGGCAAGGCCATGGCTGGCCAGCACCAGCGCATAGATGAGGAGCCTCACTGCACGGCCGTCGCCGTAGCCAAGGCGCGTGGCCATGAGGTCGGCGAGCCCATAGTCGACGCCGGCGACCAGACCGATCTGGCCGACCAGATTGAGCCATGCTGCCAGCCAGCCCCAGCCGCGCCCGGCCAAGAGCGATGCCCAGTGATAGAGGGCACCGGCGGTAGGATAGGCCGAGGCCATTTCGCCGAGAGCGGCAGCGACGGCGAGGGTCATGACGCTGACCAGCGGCCAGCCGACGGTCATCTGGAACGGGCCGCCGTACGACAGGCCATAGCCGTAGAGCGCGAGCGCGCCGGTCAGGATCGAAATGACGGAAAAGGACAGCGCGAAGCTGGCGAACCCGCCCATGCGACGGCGCAGCTCGGGGGCATAGCCCAGCTGGGCCAGCTCGTCGTCGTCGCTCGCCGCAGCCATATGTCGGGCGCGATTCTACGATGTTTTGGGGGGGCGACGGGGGGCCGACGGAAGTTGCCCGGCACGCGGCGAAACGACCGAGATCGCCTCGGCCGGCGTGTTAACACTTGGACCGGAGGACCCAAATGAACGGAATGGCGATCTTGCTGGCGGCGATTGGCGGCGGTCTGGGGGGCGCGCTCGGCGCGCTGGCGGCGGCGCGCTTTGCCAAGGGCTATCCGGGTGCATCGCGGGCATTGATCCTGGTGGGGGTGCTGGTCCTCGCGGATGTCGGAGCGCAGATGGCCAACGCCCAATGGTTTTTGGACCGCGTGCATCCTCCGACGCGCGCCGAGCTCGTGATGCGCCCCTATGTCAAGGAGATCGAGACCGACTCCGCCATCAAGGCAAAGGTCGGGACCGATCCGGCGCAGTCCGAGAAGCTCGGCCGCGACTTGGCTCATCTCGGTCTCAAGCGCCTGCCAGCGGCCGATCTCGATCGCTGGAACGAGCTGCGACTCCTGTTGAGCGCGGAGTCCAAACCGCTTTGCGCCGGCTTCTGGTCGGGCAATTTCGACGCGCTCGAAGTCAACCGGGCGATTGGAGCGCTGTCCGACCCGGCGTTGAGCGACTGGTATCGCATCTCGTTCGAGGCGATGCGGCTAGAGGCTCATAGCGCTGTCGCCCCGCCGGTTGCCGCGGACGCGATCACCGCCGGACTAGCGGAGGTCAGAAAGCGGCTGGCCGAGCCCGACCGCAGCCGGTTCGATAAAGCGGTCATGCAGGGGCAGGCGCTGAGCAGCGACGAAGGCTGCTGGACGGTGACCACGCTGATGAGGGGCGCCAAGAGCTTGGACAACAAGGCACGGGAGTCCCTGCTGCGCGGCCTCGCAGCCATTTGAACGCGGCCGACGGCGCAGTCTCAGTCGACAATTCCCGCGGCGGCCCACGCCGCCTGCACTGGCGCCA
>JBBQIO010000739.1:0-2628 GCA_038325015.1 Polyangia bacterium | reverse complement strand
TGCAGACGATTCCCGGCGTCGTCGACCGGACGGGGCGTAGACCCGAGCCGAACCTGGCGCCGCAGTTCAGCTTCGACCGGGTGTTCAACGGCGAGCCGCCGGCCGGTCGTTCGCTGGTCGAGGATTTTTCCGTCGCTGGCCGCTCCGACATGGCCCGCTGGGTCGACTGGCCGACCTATGTCTCGCACGGCGCGCCCTATTCGATTCAGACCAAGCGCGGCTGCGCGCTGCGCTGCACCTATTGCTCATACAACAACATCGAAGGGCGCACCTATCGCACGCGCGATCCGCAGCTCATCGCCGACGAGATCGAAGAGGTCGTCAAAGAGCACGGCGTCCGCTCGATCGATTTCGTCGACTCGACATTCAACATTCCCGAGAAGCACGCCATCCTGCTGTGCGACGAGCTCGCCCGTCGCAAGCTGCCCGACGACCTGGAGCTCTCGACGATGGGTGTCAACCCGGCGGCGATGTCGACCGGCCTCTTGGACTCGATGCGGCGGGCCGGCTTTCACCATGTGATGTGCACGCCGGAGAGCGCGTCGAACGTTACCCTCAAGTCGCTCAAAAAAGGCTTCACGCGCGATCAGGTCATCTTCGCCGCCGAGCAGCTCAAGAAGGCGAACATGAAAACGCTGTGGTTCTTCATGTTCGGCGCCACTGGGGAGACCGTCGACACGATCAAGGAGTCCCTCGAATTTTGTGAGCGCCATGTTCAGGACACGGACGTCGCCCTGTTCACCGCTGGCCTCCGTGTCTACCCGGGGACGCCGCTGGAAAAAGAGTGCAAGGAGATGGGCTGGTTTGCCGCGGACGACGATCTCATCCGCCCGTCTTGGTACGTCGCCCCGACCGTGAGCATCAAGGACATGTATCGACTCTTGATCGACGGCGCCATCGACCATGCTAACTGGATGACGGCCGCCGAGGGTGTGCTCAATCCCGGCATGGTATCGATGGTCGACAAAGGGTATCGGCTGCACGGCGGCTCCGGCCCGCTGTGGGCCAAGATGCCGCAATTTTTCCGCTACCTGTCGCGCTTCGGAATCCGCAAAAAGGTGCTGCTGCGGATGAACGACCTCTTGGTGTCGCGGACGCCGGCGCAACTGCCGAACGTCGAGCGGATGCGGGCGATGGCAGCGGCCAAAGAAAAAAAATCGTCGTTCAAGATCTTGGCTTAGGGCCTGCGTATGAATAACTCGCTCGTTCTCGCCCCGGATGCATACCGGCTAGCCGCGTCGCTCCTCGGTCACTGGCCGACGGGCCAGCTCCCACCTCGCGCCTTGCCGTCCGGGCGCCTCGGGACCGAGCTTCGATCGATTTATTCATACGCAGGCCCTTAGGCGTGATCCATTCGGGTCGGGCGCTGAGCGCCGTCGAGTATGCGTTCTGGCTGCTCGATCGCGCCACTCCGTTTAACGGCGTAAACACGTTGTTTTTGCGCGGACCGATTCGCGCCACCGACGTCGAGCGCGCGCTCGCCTGGGTGCAGGCGCGCCATGCGCTGTTGCGCGCGGTGATCTACACGGAGCCGCCGCGCATGCACCTGGTCGACCGCGCGGTGCCCATGCGTGTCGGGCGGCGTCGCTCGGCCGAGATCTGGCGCGAGGTAGAGGTCGAGGGGATCAACCGCCGCTTTGAAGAGGGCGAGCTCTTGTGGCGCGCCGTTCTGCTCGAAGGCGACGGCCAGAGTGAGCTCATCATCTCGCATCAGCACGTCTGGGACGCGCAGTCGGCGGTGATCATGATGCGCGACATCGTCACTGCGCTGGGCGCGATCTGCGACGGCACGACGCCGGAGCCACCCGAGCCGCGTCCGCTGTCGCGTTCGATGACCGATCTCCTCGAGCCGACCCTCACGATCAAAGAGCGCCTGCTCTCGATGAACGCCTTCTTCTTTCGCAATCTGGTTCTGCACGGGCTGCGCCCGGCGCGCAAGCTGGCCACGACGGCGCCCTTCGAAATGCGCAAGCTGGGCATCGAGCATCTTTACCTCGACGAAGCGAGGACCTCGGCACTCGCCCAAAAATGTCGCGAGCAGCAGACGACCATGCAGGGCGCGTTGTGTGCAGCCATGCTCCTCGCGGCCAGCCAACTGCTCGGCATCGACAGCCCCGAGTGGCTGAGCTGCTTCTCGGCGGTCTCCTTGCACGAACGACTCAGGGTTCGCGAGGACGTGGGGCTATTTGTGTCGCAGGTGACGACCTATCATCGCGTCGGCCAGGCGACGAGCCAATGGGCGCTGGCGCGCGAGATCAAACGCGATCTCACGCAGGCGATCGCGCTTGGTGAGCAGCTGGTCACCATTCCGATGATGGGTATGTTCATTCCGCGCGGGCCCAATCCCGGGCCGCGATTCGCCGAGCGTTTCGATCTGGCGTCACCGGGCACGCTCGGGCTGTCGAACATCGGACGGATTGATCTGCCGGCGCGGGTCGGGCCGATTTTTCTCGACCGCTTTCATCTGGCGGTGGGGCCGAGCGTGGTGGCGCCGTTGGCGGCGTGTGCCGCCACGCAGCACGGACGGTTGGCGCACAAACTGGTCGATTTCGAGCCGCTGGTGTCGAAGGCGCGCGCACAAAAGCTCGCGGGGCGGACGCTGGCGCTCTGGTATTCTCGGCGTCCACA
>JBBQIO010000738.1:0-2630 GCA_038325015.1 Polyangia bacterium | reverse complement strand
CAGCTGGCCCTCGGACAGCTCGACGGTGCGGCGCGCGATTTTCAGCGTGCGGCTGTGCTCTTGCCGAGCGAGCAGTCGCCGTGGGTCGGATTGGGAAGAGTGGCGTTGGCGCGCGGCGACCGGGGCGGGGCGCGGCGCTATCTGGCGGAGGCCGGCAAGCGCGGCCCGCTCAACGCCGATGCGCTGGCGTTGAGTGAGGCGCTCCGCAATCGTCGCGAGGACAAGGGGCCGGAGCCGAACGAGGCCAAGTAAGAGCTACGGAAAAATGCCGCGCTCCGAGTAGGCCTGTTCCAGTCGCTCCAGCCCGATGGCGTAGGACGCCGTCCGGTAGTCGAGCTTGCGCTCCGCGGCCAGGTCGCGCACCAGGCCGTAGGTCTTTTTCATGCCGGCTTCGAGGCGCTTTTCCACTTCGTCAAGCTCCCATCGCTCCGAGCGCTTGTTCTGCAGCCACTCGAAGTAGGAGACCATCACACCGCCCGAGTTGACCAAAATGTCGGGCAGAACGTCGATGCCGCGCTCGGTGAGAATCTGCTCGGCCTCGGGATAGGTCGGCCCGTTGGCACCCTCCGCGACGACCTTGCATTTGAGCGCGCGCGCCTCTTTTTCGCCGATCTCGAGCTCGAGTGCAGCCGGGATGAAGAGGTCGGCCTCGGTCGCGAAAAATTCCTCGCGGCTGATCGGCTTGGAGTGCTTGTAGCCCTCGACCGATCCGGTGGCCAAGGTGTGCTCCGACAGCTTGTGCGGGTTGAGCCCCTCGGGATTGGCGATGTAGCCCTTATAGTCGCCGACGGCCACGAGCGAAGCGCCGAGCTTGGACAGGATCTTCGACGCGTGCGAGCCGACATTGCCAAAACCCTGCACGGTGAAGCTGCAGCCGTTGAGATTGAAACGGCGATCTTTGGCCCACTCGGTGATGCAGTGGACGACGCCCTGGCCGGTCGCGCTCTCGCGGCCATAGCTGCCGCCCGACGCGATGGTCTTGCCGGTGACGACGCGGCGGACCGCGTTCTTCTCGCCGAAGCCGACGACGTTCATGTACGTGTCCATGATCCAGACCATGGTCTGGCCGTTGGTGCCGACGTCGGGCGCGGGCACGTCGAACTCGGGGCCGATGTTGGCGCCGAGCGCGTGCGTGTAGCGGCGCGTGATGCGCTCGAGTTCGGGCTTGGAGGCCAGCCGCGGATTGAACTTGATGCCGCCCTTGCCGCCGCCGAATGGAATGTCGTGCAGGGCGGATTTCCAGGTCATCGCCGCCGCGAGCCCCTTGAGCTCGTCGAGCGTGACGTCCTCGTGATAGCGAATGCCGCCTTTGTAGGGGCCCAGGATGTTGTTGTGCTGGACGCGATAGCCCTTGAACAGCGTGTACTGTCCATTGTCCATGCGCACCGGGAAGTTGACGATGATCTCGTTCTTCGGCTGCGACAGGATGGTGTAGACCTCGCGCGACAGATTCGTGGCGCGCGCAGCCTTGTCGAGCTGCTGCTGCACGATCGTGTAGAGGTTGCCACGCGCTGGTTCGGAGACCTTCGATGCGGCAGCCGGTGCCGCCGCCGTTGAAGCGGGCGAATCCTTCATGGTAAGTCCCTCGACGCCATAAGAGCGTCAGTGATGAAGCGGCCCCCTTTTAACGACGGCGACGGCCGCGCGTCAACCCCCGAGACGCTCGATTTCGACGGCGCACTGCGTCGGAAAAGCGGCCTCGAAGCGACGCGCGCCACGACCGACGGACTATCGCTCGCGGCCCTGATCGGCGACGGCAAAATTCGCCAGCACGTGCTCGCGTTCTACGCCGACGCCGCGCGTGACTGGGCGCACGCCGGCGCCGTTTTGGGACGGCGGTTTCGTCAGTCGCGCTCGCTTCATTCGCGCGAGCGACGCTTCGTCGGAAGGGCGGTCTACGGCATGGTCCGGGCGGCGCGCACGCTGGCCTTCGCGGTCGGCGGCGACCCGGGGCCGCCGGTTCTGTCTTTGTACTTGGCGTGGCTGGCCGCCGAGCTGGGCGAATCGCCAGGGCTGACCCTTGCGTGTCACCAAGCGGGGCTCGATCTGGCCGCGCTCCTGCCGGAGGGCGTGGCGGCGCGCCTGGCCGAAATCGGCGACCCCGTGCGACGGCTCGGTGTAGCCGCTTCGATGCCCGACTGGATGGTGCACATCTTGGTCGACGAGCTGGGGAGTACAGATGCACAGGCGTTGTGCGCCGCGCTCAATGCGCGTGCGCCGTTGACGATTCGCGCCAATCGCCTGCGCAGCGATGTAGCAGCGCTCCTTTTGCGGCTGGCCAAAGAGGGCGTCGTGGCGCGCCCCTCTCGCCTCGCGGCGTGGCTACCCGACGCGCTCGATCTCGACGAGTACGTCAACGCGCAGGGGTTGGCGGCGTTTGCCGATGGCTGGTTCGAGGTGCAGGACGCCGCCAGTCAAGCCGTCGCCGCGCTGGTCGCTCCCGAGCCCCGCTCGCTGGTTGTCGACGCCTGCGCCGGGGCGGGCGGCAAGACACTGGCGCTCGGTGCTTTTTTGGCCAACCAGGGCCGCATCTACGCGTTCGACGTGGCCGCGCCCAAGCTGAAAGAGCTACAGCGTCGCTGCCGCCGCGCCGGTCTGACCAACGTCCACGCCACGGTGCTCGACGCCGA
>JBBQIO010000737.1:0-2636 GCA_038325015.1 Polyangia bacterium | reverse complement strand
CGGCGTGATATTTGCCGGCGCTGCCGCGTCGACTCACTCGGTGTTGAACTCCACGATCACCGGCTGCGCGGGCGAGGCTATCCGCATCGCCACCGGCCAGCGCGGTACGGTCAACCTCAACGTGCTCAGCGGCAACACCGGTCGCGGCATCGACCTCGACACCAACGCCGCTGCCACCCTCGAGGGCAACATGTTTACCGGCAACACCTTGGGTGACATTCAGTGCACCGACAGCACCGACCTGGTCAGCGGGTCGAGCAATACGAACACGGCCCTGGGCGCGCCCACCTGCGCGGTGTGCACCGGTTGTCCGTTTCAATAATTTACTTCAGAGATTGTTCCTTGCGCGCTTTGGTGGCGACCAACTCGGCCTTGGCCGCCGGGTCGGTCACCGTCGGCAAGATGCGCTCGATGAGCGCGATGTCTTCGGAGGTTCGCACGCGCAGCGCGTCGTGCGCGCCTTTGAAATGGTCGAAAAATTCAACCAGCTGATCGCCTTTGCGCAGGTTGTAGACCTGCCCGAGCTTGCCGTCGCGAATCTTGTCCAGATAGAGCGAAACCTTGAACAGCGGGCCGGCGACTTTGTGGGTCAAGACGATGCCGTAGCCGGCCAAAAGCACGCACAGCATGAGGCCGAACCCGGCCAGCGCCACGAGCAGCAACCGATCGTTGCGCATGAACTGCTGCAGCAGCTCGGCGGCTGCCGGGTCGGTTGGGTCCATTGCCCGCACCGCGACCACGCGCGTCGCCTCACGCGCCTTGGACATGACAACCCAGCCAAGCCCCGAGGTCAGCACCGCGGAGATGACGACCATCGTCAGCGTGAAACGCAGCTGCATCGAGCGGTCGATGAGAAAATTCTTCAGGCGTCGCTGCCGCCGCCAGATTCCGCTCGGAGTCTCTGCACCACTATCGGCCATGGGCACTCCTCGACAAGGGTTGGTCCCCCGCCGTCTCGCAAACATTCAATCGAGTGTATGTAAAAACTTACCTACATCCTCGCGCACCGCTTCGCTCGCCGCCAGTAAACATTCGCGCTTGGCGTTTTCGACTTCGCCGGGAAGGTCGCGCGCGCGCAGTGAGGCGCCCTCGGTGGTGATGACTTTGATCGACTTGTCGGGCAGCGTGGCGACGAACGCTTTGATGTCGCAGTCGACCTGAAATTCGGCGCCCTGGCGCGTCGCGCTGAGCCGCTCGATGGTGCCATCGACCAAAAAGCCCTGCAGCCGATGGCCGCCGCCGGAGACGGTTTCCCCGTCGGCGTTGAGCGCGACCTTGGGAACTTTTTTCAATTCGCCGGTAAGTCCGTCGTGAAAGATCTTGCCGTACTGGCCGTTGAGCTTGCCACCGCCGACAAAGCCGACGCTAAGGAGATAGCGCGAGCTGGCGTCCGGCGGCGGCAGTGCCGGGCCGCGATTGGCGACCAGCTCCAGGGCGTGTCGAGCCTGGCCGCGCACGAACTCCGACGGGTCGTTGGTGGCGCGCTGTAGAGCGTCGGCGGCCGCGCGATCCCCGAGCCGACCCAACGATGTGGCCGCGACGCCGCGCACCGATTCGTTGGCATCGGACAAGGCGGTAATGAGCGCCGGACCGCTGCGTGGATCGTGGATCTTGCCGAGAATGACGGCTGCTTGAACGCGAACCTTATAGGACGGATCCTGAAGCGCGTTGGTCAAATCGTCGACGCGGTCGCCCCTCGCCGACCGGGCGATGAGCAAAACCGGCACGCAGCACAAAAGCCCGTGCAGAAGCTTGCGACGAAAGCCCATGGAGGCGTCGTGGATCGTCGTTCATTCGCGTGTAGGCGGTCAATTGGATTTGTTAGGGTGTGCAATAGCGGGCAATCAGAGCCACGTAGTGTGCGGCCGACTCGTCGAGCTGCTGGAGCTCGGTGTCGGTCAGTCGGCGGACGATGCGCGCCGGCGAACCGAACGCCAGATGGCCCGATGCAATGCGTGTCCCCGGCGTGACCACCGAGCCGGCGCCGATGATGCAGCCGGTCTCGACCACGGCGCGGTCGAGCACGACGGCGCCCATGCCGATGATGCAGCGATCTTCGACGGTGCAGCCGTGCAGCGTGACGCTGTGGCCGACCGTCACGCGGTCCCCGACGTGGGTCGCGAACTGCCCGGCGGTCACATGCAGGACGCTGTTGTCCTGAATCGACGTCTCTTGCCCGATGCGAATGGGAAACACATCGCCGCGCAGGACCGCACCGAACCAGATGCTGGAGCGCGGCCCGATCACCACGTCGCCGATGACCGTCGACTGCTCGGCGACGAACGCGCTCGGGTCGATCTGAGGCCGAGTCTGTTCGAACGGCAAGATCAGGCCGCGGTGCCGCTCTATATCCTTCATGCGACGACGGGAAGCCGCATGCGCCCGCCCGGGGCTGGGCCGATCGGCGCGGGCCACGAAAAATCCGGCGCGCATACGCCTTCGAGGGTGTGGGACCGAACGCCGACGATGGTCACCGGGATGAGCTGACCTTTCATCGTCGCGAGTGCATCCGAGTTGGCCGACGGCCTCGGAAAATTGACCATCTCGTTGCCCGGCGCGCGGCCACAGAGCTGACCGCCGCGGTGGGACTCGCCCTCGACGAGAACCTCGACCGTGCGCCCGACGAAGCGACCGAG
>JBBQIO010000736.1:0-2639 GCA_038325015.1 Polyangia bacterium | reverse complement strand
CCAGAACTACTATGCAAATCATCACTAAGGCGAGGGTGGGAAAGTGAATTTGCGATACGACGAGGCGGGGGAGCTGACGATGACCGAGTTGGGCATCGCGTTCACGCTGACGCGCGACGATCATGCAATGCTCGGTGGCATTTCGGAGGCGTTCCGCGTGAGCTGCGCGGCCGCCGACCTTGTGGTTTCGCATCGCCGCATGGTCGAGCGCTCGCTGCTTGAGCCGCATCATAGCGACCGCTCGCGCTGCCTTGTCACCGAGCGCGGCCAGCGGCTGATCTACAACGCCTTTGGTGGGCTCGTCCGCTTCATCGACGCGGAGAGCCACGTGTTCGACGTGTCGATGATCTGGTCGCTGGCAACGAGGAGGCCGCCCCATGACGAAAATTAGGTTGGACGGCAAAGCGGTGATCGCTGCGGATGCGTCACGGCCGATCGGCGTCGCCTCGCTTAGTGTAATCTGCGCTGCACTGCTGGCGTCATTCGCGGGTGCGTTGCTGGCGTCGTCAGCGCACGCGCAAGAGGTCGCCAGCGAGGCCTCCCGGGAGACGTCGGCGGAAGTGCCGCGGTCGAGCGCCCTGATCGAGGACCCGTCGGCGAACGACGCGTTCTACTGCGGTGCGCGCAAGCTCGGCACATGGTTTTATTGTTCGAAACCCAAGCCGGCGGTCAAAGCCCCGTCACCCACCGCGTCTTCCCCGGCGTCACCCGATACTGCGACGGCTCGCCTCGAGAAGGTTACGGCTGAGCTGCGCGAGCTGAAGGCGCGTGCGATCCTCGACCCGTCGCCAGACAATATCATGGCCTATGTGCGTTTTCAGCGCGCGCAGCTCGATCGATCGTCGACGTTCGCCGATGTTTGGCAGCGCGCGGTCTGGCAGCATCCCGACCTCGATTATACGTTGCAGCGGCCCGTCGGAACGGTCGCTAACCAGCAGTGGATCGACAATCGCAAGGTCGACCGCGAGCAGGCGCTGGTCCAGCTTGGTCAGCGCTACGGGCTGTTCTATTTCTTCGCGCAGAGCTGCGCCGCGTGCACGCTGTTCTCGCCCATTCTGAAATCGGTGGCGGACAGCCATCATATCCACGTCAAGGCGGTCTCGACCGACGGCGGACCATCGCCGACGTTCCCCAACTATGTCGTCGATAGCGGTCAGCGCGAGCGCATGGGTTTGCACGACAAGGTGACGCCCGCGGTGGTGCTTTTCGACAGCGTGACGAAGCGCGCCGTGCCGATCGGCTACGGCGTGATGGCGGCCGACGAGCTGATGGACCGGATCTACACGCTCACCCAGACGGAGCCGGGCCGTGATTACTGAGCCCAAGGTCTGGCTGCCCAGAGCGATGTTCGCGCTTGAGCGACTGGAGGTCGTGATCGAGCGCTTCGAGCGTCGCGAGGCTGCGCGCCTCGCGCGCGACACCGTCAGTTTGGCGCTTCCGAGCGAAGCCCCGAGTCACAACGGTATGCGGAAGGACTAGGATTATGCGGAGCCTCAGAAATTGCGCGAGCGGAATGCGTGGTTGGATCGCCACGATGTTGCGGCGAGGGCTTTTCGTTCTGGCGACGGCGAATATCGTCCTGATGCCGGTCAACGCCGCCCATGCAGACGTCGCGGCGGCGATGGACGGCTACTTCAACGACATGGGTGCCTCGGCCAATGTCACCGGGCCGACGGCGTACCAAGGACAGGCCGCAGGCTACTACACACTTGGCAACGTCTGGACGCGGTTCCCCCAGAAGAACGTCAATCTGGCGAACATCAATTTTCCGAGCGCGCGTGGCGGTTGCGGGGGGATCGACATTTTCTCGGGCAGTTTCAGCTTCGTGAACTCGGCGCAGATCATCGCGCTGCTCAAGAGCGTGGCCAACAATGCGGTCGGCTTCGCCTTCCAGCTCGCGATCGACACGCTTTGTCCCGAGTGCGGCCAGGTAATGAAGGATATGCGTGCGGCCTCGCAGCTCATGAACAACCAGGCGATCAACAGTTGCCAGGTCGCGGCGGGGCTGGTCGGATCGGTCTGGCCGCACTCCGACACCGCCGACCGGGAGATTTGCCAGCAATTCGGAAACTCGACCGGCGTATTCTCCGACATGGCGGCGTCCATGGCCGGGTGTGGCACCGGCGGCAGCCGCACATCGACGTTAAACCAGGCGAAGACAGACCCCAATTGGAAAGACGTCAATACCGGCGTCGCACGCAATTACACTTGGACGATCATGAAGAAGTCGGCGTTCTTTGCGCCGAACGACAACATCGATGAACAATTGGCGGAGTATGTCATGACGTTAGTGGGGACGGTGATCTACGTCCCGCCGACCGATGGAGGGTCGGGGAGCTACAATCCGATTGGCGGCGACGCGTCGTCGACGACGGTGACCGTCCTCCTGGACGGCACCGATGTAAGCGGCCCGATCAAGACCTGGGTGTGCGACGAGACCACCAATTGCCTGAACCCCACCCAGCAGTCGTTCCACCTCGCGTCGGCGACGGCGATCCGAGGCCGCGTTCGCAACCTCCTGAACAGCATCGTGGGGAAGATCACGACCGACACGCCGCTCGGGCCGGCGGAGCAATCGCTGCTCCAGGTCAGCTCGCTTCCGCTCTACAAAATCCTGACGGTCGATGTTGCGTATTATC
>JBBQIO010000735.1:0-2647 GCA_038325015.1 Polyangia bacterium | reverse complement strand
TTAATGAGCCGAAAAGCCGGATATTTTGAAAAGTCCGCGCCGCGCCCGCCTGCGCGATCTGATGTGGCAGTAGGCCTACGATGCTCTTGCCGTCGAGGAGGATGTCGCCCGCGGCGGGCGCGTAGACGCCGGTCAAGAGGTTGAACACGGTCGTCTTGCCAGCCCCGTTGGGGCCGATCAGGCCGCCGAGGGCGCCCGCGGGCAGCGACAGCGACAGGTCGGAAACGGCGCGCAACCCGCCGAACGACAAGCTCACCGCGCGCAGCTCCAGCGTCGGCGCGGTCATGACGTCAGCGCCTTTTTCGGCCGCCACAGCTGCCACAGCTCGCGGGTTCCGAACAGCCCCTTGGGGCGCAGAATCATGACGATGATGAGCAGCAGCGCGTAGCTGATCAGGCGAAAATCCTCGGCCGAGCGCAGCGCTTCGGTGAGCAGCGTCAGACCGACAGCCGCCAGCGCGGCGCCCGAGACCGACCCCATGCCGCCGAGCACCACCATGATCACCACTTCGAACGACTTCATGAAGTTGAACTCTTCGGGGCGCGACGCCGTGCCGGCGCCGAGCTGATGACCGAAGAGCCCGCCCGCGACACCGGCGAAAAACGCCGCCATCACGAAGGCGATGACCTTGATGCGCGTGGTGTCGACGCCGACGGAGGCCGCCGCAATCTCGTTTTCGCGCACTGCCAAAAAGGCCCGTCCGAGCGTCGACTCGCGCAGGCGATACGCGCACACCAACATCACCGCGACACCCAGGTAGGTCGAGGTCAAGGTGTTGTACGACTGGCCGTGCGAAAAGCCGAGCGCGCCGCCCAAATGGACGAGCCGGGCGGCAGGCGCCACATGGGCCATCTCGTGAGGCGACAGTACCGCCGGGGTGGCCTGCAAGAGCACGCGAATGATCTCGCCGAACCCCAACGTGACGATCGCCAGGTAGTCGCCGCGCAAGCGCAGCGACGGCAACCCGACCACCCAGCCGGCCAACGCCGCGACCCCGCCGCCGACCCCGAGCGAGAGCACAAACAGCGCGATGCCGGCCGCGTTCTCATGGGGCGCGACGTCGCCGAACAGCGCGCACCCGCCGTAGTAGGTGACGACGATCGACGCGTACGCACCGAGCGCCATGAAGCCAGCGTGGCCGATGGAGAACTGCCCGGTCAGACCGTTCACGATGTTGAGGCTGACCGCCAAAATGATGTTGATGCCGATGTCGAAAAGGATCTTTTCGGCGTAGCTCTCGCCGGGCACCACTAGACCCACCGCCAGCGCCAAGGCGACGCCAACGATCAGCGGCACGACTGCCGCTGGGAGCGCGGATTTGCCCGCGGTTGTGGCACGGCTGGCGCTCATGATCAGACCTTCTCGACCAGCTTTTTGCCCAGGAGCCCGGTCGGCCGCACCAGCAGGATCACGATCAAGAGCCCAAAGGCGATCGCGTCACGAAACGTGGTCGACAGGTAGCCGGCGACGAGCTGCTCGGCCAGCCCGAGGATGAGGCCGCCGAGCATCGCGCCCGGCAAATTGCCGATGCCGCCGATCACGGCCGCGACGAACGCCTTGAGGCCGTAGAGGATCCACGACGAGTCGGCCGGCTGCTTGATCTGACCATAGGTAATGGCGACCAGGATTCCGGCGGCGCCTGCGAGGGCTGAGCCGATGATGAAGGTCAAGGAGATGATCCGATCGACGGGAATCCCCATCAGCCCGGCGACCTGATGATCGTGCGAGACGGCGCGCATGGCGCGACCGATGCGGGTGCCGAAGACCAGGGTTTGTAAAAGGCCCATCAGCACCAGCGCGGCCAAGACGGCGAGCAGCTCGACCACCCGAACATTGACGCCAGCGACGACGAACGTGTGCTCGGGCAGGGCGGGAAACTGCACCACGCTCTTGCCGAAGACCAGCTGGCCGACGTTCTCGATCAGCAAGGAAACGCCAATTGCCGTGATCAGCACGTTGAGGCGCGGCGCTTGCCGGAGCGGCCGATAGGCCAGCCGCTCGATGATGAAGCCGACCAGCGCGCACGCCGCCATGGCGAACAGCAAGAGGGCGGTGGCGGACAGGGGAGTGAGCTTGGTCAGGCCGAACGCGCCGGCCAGGCGCCACGAAAAAAACGCCCCCAACATGAAGACATCGGAGTGGGCGAAATTGATGAACTGCAGGATGCCGTAGACCATCGTGTAGCCCAGCGCCAAGAGCGCGTACAGGCTGCCGACCGAGATGCCCTTGAAGAGAAACTGCAACAGGCGCTGGCCGCCGCCCCCGGTTGCCGCAGGCTCGGGTGCGCTCGTGATCTGCGAGGTCGCATGCGCCAGCGGCTCGCCGGGCGGGCGCGGTCCGATGCTGGCCGCGGCCCGCGTCTCTTTGCCGTGGATCTGCAGCACCACCGCTGGCTTCTCGGCGTTGCGCTCGGCGTCGATCGAGATGGTTCCTGTAATGCCGTGAAAGTTGCGCGTCTCGGCCAGCCTGTCGCGCAGCGCGGCGCGGCTGATTGCAACCGCCGGCGGTCGCGACAGCGCTTCGTCGACCAGCATGAGCGCGTCGTAGCCGAGCGCGGCCATCGAGTCGGGCGTTTTGCCGTAGCGCTTGGCGTAGCGTTCGACGAACGAGCGCACCTCGGGGCGCGGCTCGTCCGGGGCGTAGTGGT
>JBBQIO010000734.1:0-2648 GCA_038325015.1 Polyangia bacterium | reverse complement strand
GGCAGGGCATGCGCGCCGACTACCGGCTCGTCGACCGGTTGAGTCAGAGCCTCTGCGAGCGCATGCCGCACGCCGAGCGGCTTCGCGTCGAGACACCGTCGGGCACCGCGCTCACCGCCACCTTCAATCCGGCATTCACCTGGGTGAAGACGAGCGGCCTCATCAACCGGCGGTACTGGTCCAACCTCCCGGCCGGGGAAGTGTTCACGACGCCCGCCAGTGTCGATGGCGTGTTCGTCTGCGACGGCACGGCGGGGGATTACTTCGGCCCGAAGTACGGCGACCTTCGCGCGACGCCGCTCACGCTCGAGATCGCGGGCGCCCGGCTCGTGTCGGCGCACTGCGGCCGGACCGATCTCGAGCGCGAGTTCTGGGACTACTGCCACACGGACGAGAACAGCGACCGCGTGGGTGAGCTCGCGTTCGGCACCAACATCGCGCTCCACGAGATGATTGGCGTCCTGCTGCAGGACGAGAAGATCCCCGGCGTCCATCTGGCGTTCGGCGATCCGTATGGCAGCCAGACCGGCGCCCCATGGAAGTCAAAGACGCATATCGACGTGCTCACGCGCGCCTGCGACGTCTGGATCGACGACGAACAAGTGATCGGCAACGGCCGCTACCTGATGGATCGGTTCGGATTGTAAGAATTAGGAATTGTGAATTAGGAATTGTGAATTAGGAATTGTGAATGCGTGTCCGGAATTCCACATTCCAAATTCCAGAATCCTAATTTACGATTGCGCAAGATACTCCCGCATCTGATGCTTCCAGTACGGCCAGTCGTGCCCGCCCATCTGCCCCCAATCATCAAGGTGATGAAAGATGCCCCGACTGTTGAGCACATGCGAAAGCCGGTACGACTGATCGCTCTTCTCCCACGGCCCCGATCCGGTCGCGATGTGGATGTCGCAGCTGGCCAGCTGGTCGAGCAGCCATGGGTCGCTGACGTTCGCGAGATAATCGACCGGGTTGTTGAAGTAGAAGTTGTCGTCGTACGCGCCGTCCATGAACCCTTTCATGTCGTACACGCCAGACAACGCGTAGCACCGCTTGACGATGTCGGGGTACCTGAAGAGCGTGTTGGCAGCGTGGTACGCGCCGAGCGACGCGCCCATCGTCCAGACCTTGACGTCCGGCGACTGACAGTCGTGCCGGATGAACGGAATCACTTCATGCCGGATATAGTCGTCGTACTGCCGCTGCATCCACGACCGGTGAAACGGGTGCGCGCCCCGGTTGGCGAACGAGTCGCCGTGATTCATGTTCACGCCGAACAGTTTCACGCGCCCCGCCTCGACGAATTCGGCGAGCGCGCCGATCATGTTCTGGCGTTCGTATTCCGCCTCGTCGCCCCCGCTCGTCGGGAACATGATCATCGGTGGACCCCAATGTCCGTAGACGATGAGGCCCATGTCGCGCCCGAGCCGATCCGAATACCAGCGGTGTGTGTCTCGTCGCATAATCTCTCGAGAGTATAGATGCTGACGATTCTCTGCGTCGCGACCTATTTCAAAGGAGACGCGTTCCTGCGCGAGTGCAAGCGGCAGGGGTGTACCGTCATCCTGCTTACCGCCGACTCGCTCGCCGAGGCGGCGTGGCCGCGCGAGGCGATCGACGAATTGCACACGATTCCGCGAGCGGCAGACGGCGCTCATATCCGCCGGAGCGTCAGCGCGATCGCGCGGCGCCACCGGATCGACCGCATCGCCGCGCTCGACGATTTCGACGTCGAAATGGTCGCAATGCTGCGCGAACACTTCCAGATCGCCGGCATGGGCCGCACGACCGCCAGTCGCTTTCGCGACAAGCTTGCGATGCGCCGCAACGGGCGATCGCTCGGCATCCCCGTGCCGGAATTCACCGACGTCTTCACCGACAAGGTCGTCAACGAGTGGGCGGATCGCGTGCCGCCACCCTGGGTGCTGAAGCCCCGGTCGTCGGCCGCGTCGACGGGAATCAAGAAGGTCGCCGACCGCGACGCGCTGTGGCAGGCGCTCGACGCCGCGGGCGACGAACGATCGCACAGCGTGCTCGAGCATTTCGTGCCCGGACCGGTCTTTCACGTGGACTCGATCATCTGGGCCGGCGCCGTCGTCTTTGCCGTGGCCTTCGCCTACGGCCGGCCGCCGATGGAGATCGCCCATGAAGGCGGCCTCTTCATCACCAAACGCCTGCCCGACGATTCGATCGTTGCCCGTGGGCTCATCGATCTGAATCAACGCCTCCAGGGTGGGCTCGGACTGCGCCGCGGCGTCTCGCACACCGAGTTCATCGGCCGCGGAAACGATTTCGTCTTTCTCGAAACTTCCGCCCGCGTCGGCGGCGCTTACATCGTCGACACCATTGAGGCGGCGACCGGGATCAATCTGTGGGCGGAATGGGCGAAGGTCGAGATCGCCGGAGAAAAAGGCGAGTACCGCGTGCCGCCGCATCGCCGCGATTACGCGGGCATCGTGCTGTCGCTGGCGCGCCAGGAAGAACCGGATATGTCCGGGTATGCCGATCCCGAGATCGTCCAGACGATTCGGAAGCACCATCACGCGGGTCTCATCGTGCGCTCGGAGACTCCGGAACGCGTTGACGCGCTGCTCGACGATTACTCCCGCCGGTTCTACCAGGATTTCTTCGCGACCGAGCCAGCACCG
>JBBQIO010000733.1:0-2650 GCA_038325015.1 Polyangia bacterium | reverse complement strand
CCTCGGACTCCTTGATGCCGGCCTCGCGATTCGCCTCCGCCAGTCGCGTGATCGACACGGCCTGCATTTCAGCGGCATCGGCGTCGGCCTTGGCGCGAATTTTGATCGCGTCAGCTGCGCCCTGGGCCTCGATGCGCGCCGAATCCGCCCGCCCTTCGGCCGTCGCCTTTTGCGCGTTGGCTTGCCCTTCGGCGTCGAGCTTCTTGGTGTACGCCGTGATGTTGGCCTGGATCTTCTCCTGCTCGGCAGTCTTCTCGGCCTGCACGATCGCGACCTGCTTTTGCCGCTCGGCGTCGGCCACCTGTCCGACGGTGGTGACCTCCTGATCGGCGCGTTCGCGCAGCGCCATCGCAGCGGCCTTGAGCGCGTCGGCTTCGGCCGACTCCTTGGCCTTCATGGTCAGCGTGATCTGCTTGTCAACGAGCGCCGCCTCGATGGTCTTTTCTTTATCGACCTGCGCCGCTTCGAGCACCTTCTGCTTGCCGATCGCTGCTGCCGCCTCGGTCTGCTCTTTGCGCGAGCGCTCGACGGCGATGTTGGCCTGCCGCTGTAGGTCGCGCCCTTCGATGGCTTCGCTCTTGGCGAGCTCGGCCTTGATCGCGGCCTCCTCCTCCTTGGCCTTGCCCTCGCGCATCATGCGATTCTGCTGCGCGACGTTGATCTCCTGCTCGCGCTCGATTTCGGCGGTGCGCTCGGCCTCTTCTTGCACCTTCTTCTTCACCGCGATGTTCTTCTGCACCACGGTGTTGGTCACGGTCTCGCGGCCCGACGCGCCGAAGATATCGTCGACGCGCAGCTCCGACAGCGGCGTCTGCGTCAGCTCGGTGATGGTCACCGACTCGAGCGTAAAGCCGTTGCGTCCGAGATCTTCGCGCAGCGCGTTCGAGACCTCCTGGGCGAAGTGGTCGCGGTTCAGATGCAGCGCGAGGAAGTCGTTTTGCGCCGACACAGCGCGAATGGCGCCGATGAGCTTGGGCTCGAGGAGCTGCTGCGCCTTGGCGCGGATGGCGGCGGTATCGGCGTGCCCTTCGTCGATGCCGATGGTGCGCGCCGCCTTTTTGACGTCGTCTTCGTTGGGCTCGACACGGATGTAAAACTCAGCCGACAGATTGGTCGAGATGAAATCCTTGGTGACCAGCGCTTCGTGGCCATCGCGGCGAATGGTCAGCCCGATGGTGGACAGCGACATGGTCGCGGCGCGGTGCAGGACCGGGACAATCCAGCACGCCCGCCCGATGAACACGTCGGTGGTGGCGCGTCCGATACGAATGATCGCCTCGGAGGGCGAGGGTCGTTTCAAAAAGCGCGCCATCGCGCCGACGAAGGCCAATACTAATGCGGTGATCGCACCGACGAACGCGACCGCCATCTGCCAGATCTCGATGCCGTGGAACATGCCTCACCCCTTTTTGTCGAGCTCAGGAATTGCCGCTACCCAGAACAACTCTTTGTCTGCGTCGAAGTCGACCAGCACGACCTTGCTCTCGTGCGCGAGCGGCGCTTCGCCGGCCGCCAGGCGCCCGTGCACCAGGAGCTCGTTGCCATGGTCGTCACGGACACGGACCTCACCGAAGTCGGCGTTCAGCACGGTCGAGGCGACGACGCCCACCCTGCCTGCGAGCTCATGCTTCTGGGACGAGCCGCGTCCGCCGGTGTCGACCAGCTTGGCGGCCAGGCGCGAGAACAGCCGAACGCCGATGGCGCCAACAAACAAAGCTACAAAAAAAACAACAAAGAAATACCAGACGATATAGCCACCAGGACGAGAAACACTCAATATACGGTTAAAGAAAATCCCGGTAAATCCTGTAAAAAGGAAGAACGTCACCCAGACGACCATGAAGGGGACTTTGCCGACGCCGAAAAACGCCAGCACGTCGTGCCAGCTGGCGGCGGCATCGGCGACGTCGGCGTCGTGGTCGTGGTCGGCGTCGGCGTCGACGTCATGGTCGAGGTCGTGATCCGCGTCGACGTCGTGGTCGTGGTCGAAGATGCCGACCAGCTGGAGGACGAAGAACACGGCGACCAGCCCGAGCATGATGAGGAAGGGAAGATTCCACCACTGATTCAGCGACTGAAAGAAGTCCACGGCGCGCCCCTCTCGCTGGGATCAACGAAGTCGCGACAGCCTATGTTCCCGACGGAAATAAGTCGAGTCGTGGGGCGGCGTTACATTGCATCGGCCGGCAGCACGGCCGGATGTGTTTAGGGGCCGGCGTCGCCGGTGATGCCGGTGGTGCCGTTGACGCTCATGTAGCTGGCGGTCACGGTTGCGGTGCCGGCGCCATTGACCGTCAAGAGGTTGGGCGTGCCTGCGGTGTCGAAGCCGGCGACGCTTTCGTTGTCCGTCGACCAGATGCACATCGCGGTGATGTCCTGATCGCTCCCGGCGGTGTAGTGGCCGCTGGCGCTGTAGGACTGGGTCGTGCCGACGGTGAGGGCGGCGTTGGTCGGGGTGAGCGCTATTGAGAGCAGCTGCGGCGCATCGACGATGAAGTTGGTCGAGTTCGAGACTGACCCCAAGACCGCGGAGATCATCGCTGTGCCCATCCCTTGCGAAGTGGCCAGGCCATCCGTGGCGGTGACGTTCGAGATCGTGGCGACGGTCCCCGGCATGCTGGTCCAGGTCACCTGGGTGGTCAGGTCGAGG
>JBBQIO010000732.1:0-2652 GCA_038325015.1 Polyangia bacterium | reverse complement strand
CGCTGACCTTGTTGCCCTCGTCGTCGTACACCAGATAGGCGGCGGGATGCTCGCCGATGTCGGCCAGCCGACCTCCGCGCAGTGGCACACCCTGGCCGAAGCTCGGCGGGCGCACCGGGAAATCCACCTTGTCCGTGTACCAGGCCTCGACCTGATTCGACCCGCCGGAAACCTCGACCGGCAGATTGCGCTGATGCTTGGCGATCACGTCGTCACAGACACGCAGCTCGCGCGAAAGGTGCATCCTGGATGCACCGTAGCTGGCTAAAAGCCCGGCCGCCGCGACCGCTGGCAGCACTCGCTGGATCCAGCGCCGGAGCGAGCGCCGCTGCGGCGACTGCCGCGACAGTTGGCGCATCACGCGATTGCGCAGCGCGGCCGGAGCCAGCTCGCGCGGGGCGGCAGCGCGAATGGCCGACCGCCAGTCCGACTGCTGCTTGGTCTTTTGCCGGCATGACTCGCAGGTCCCGAGATGCTCCTCGAACTCGGCGCGGTCCCGCTCGGCGAACTCGCCGTCGAGGTAGGTGTCGACAAACCGTTGCACACCGGCGCACCGCAGCGCGCCGCTATCTTGGGCGCTCATTGAGCTCGCTCCTTGGACGTCGTGGGCTGCCGAACCGGTAGGATCTTGCTCGGCGACGGCCCCTCGACAACGGCCGTGACGCTGCTGACAGCGCTGACGCTGCTGGCGTTGGTGCTCGTGATGTAGCCCTCTTGGCGCGCGTAGTCGCCGAGCGCTTTTTGCAGCAGCCGACGGCCGCGATGCAGCCGGCTCATCACGGTGCCCACCGGGCAATCCATGATCTCGGCAATCTCCTTGTAGGAAAACTCTTCGAGGTCGCACAGCACGACGGCCATCCGATAGTCGTGCGGCACCGCTTCGAGGGCGTCCTTGACCTGGTCGGAGACCAGCGTACCGAGCATGAGGGCCTCGGGGTCACGCGACGCGGCGGTCACGTCTTCGCTCATCATCGACGGCGTCTCCTCCTGATCGAGGAGGTCGCGCACCTCGCGCTCCCGGACGCGCTTTCGGTACTTGTTGATGAACGTGTTGGTCAGAATCTTGAACAGCCAAGCCTTGCAGTTGGTACCCGGCTCGAACTTGTCGAAAAAGCGATAGGCCGTCAGGAGCGTGTCCTGCACCAAATCTTCGCTTTCGCGGGGATCGCGGGTCATGCGCAGGCCCGTCGCATACAGGCTGTCGAGATGGCATAGGGCCACGTCCTCGAACTGATTGCCGTGCGCGATCGCGGTTCTAGAGCTCAGCATGTGTAGGATCAAACATCAGTCTGGCGGGGCTTATTCCCCGACGCCAGGGTCTGCTGTAACAGCCGGAAACAATTAAGCAAACGGTGTGTAGGGCAGACCCAACGCGGTGGCCACTGCCGGGTGCGTGACCTTGCCGTCGAAGGTGTTGAGGCCGCGGGCCAACGCCGCGTCGGCGGCAAATGCCTTGTGGATGCCGAGGTCGGCGATCTTGACGCCGTAGGCCAGCGTCGCGTTGTTGAGCGCGAATGTTGACGTGTGCGCGACGGCACCGGGCATGTTGGCGACGCAGTAGTGGACGACGCCATGGACGTTGAACGTCGGGTCGTCGTGCGTCGTCGGGTGGCAGGTCTCGATGCAGCCGCCTTGATCGACGGCGACGTCGACGATGACCGAGCCGGGCTCCATCTTTTTGATCATCGCCTCGGTGACCAGGCGCGGCGCGCGCGCACCAGCGACCAGCACGGCACCGACGACGACGTCGGCGCGGACGACCGACTCCTCGATGCTCAACGGGTCCGAATAGATGGTGTTGACGCGCCCCTGATAGATGTCGTCGACGTAGGCCAGGGTGTCGGGGTTGATGTCCAGCACGTCGACCAGCGCGCCCAGGCCGATCGCCATGCGCGCGGCGTTCTGTCCGACGACGCCGCCGCCGATGATGGTCACTCGACCGCGGCGTACGCCGGGGACGCCTCCGAGAAGGATGCCCTTTCCGCCACGCTCTTTTTCGAGGTAGGTCGCGGCGACCTGGATCGACATGCGGCCGGCCACCGCCGACATCGGTTGCAGCAGCGGCAGTCGCCCGTCGGCGAGCTCGATGGTTTCGTAGGCCACTCCGGTGACGCCGCGCTTGACCAGCTCTTTGGCCAGCTCGGGCGCGGCCGCCAGGTGCAGATAGGTGTAGACGATCTGGCCCTTTTGCATGCGGCCGTACTCTTCTGGGAGCGGCTCTTTGACCTTGAAGATCATCTGCGCGCGCTTCCACACCTCATCGGCCGAGGCGACCATCTCGGCGCCGGCGGTGCGATAGACCTCGTCGGGCAGGCCCGAGCCGACGCCTGCGCCGGCCTGCACCAGCACCTGATGGCCGTGCGCGACCAGCGTGCGTACGCCGGCCGGAATCATTCCGATGCGGTACTCGCGGGTCTTCACTTCGGTCGGAACCCCGATGATCATGCGTCGTCTCTCCAGGCTCGGTTGAGTTAGCGGGAGTAGAGTCTACGGCGGGGCGCGCGTCGTCAATCACGCGCTGCGTTGCTACTTCGAGTGCTGCTCCGCACTGGTGTTGGCCACCCAGGTGCAGTTCATTTGCCTGCAGTCGAAGACATACGTGATGCGGTTGCCGCAGCCGTCGACCACACGAGTGATAGGATCGATCTCCAC
>JBBQIO010000731.1:0-2655 GCA_038325015.1 Polyangia bacterium | reverse complement strand
GCCGACGAAGGCCATGTCTGGATGAACCCAAAGTGGCGCATCGACTTCTTTACCCGCGCCGAACGACTCCTTGAGCGCACGCTGGGTGAGGCCCACTGAGAGGCAGCGCGGGCCGGCATCGAGGGTCGTGTTCAGGCGCCGGCTGGAGCGATCTCCGTCGATCCGCCAGGATCCACGCGAACAGCAAGGCGACTGCAAACCAGTGCCGCGCGTCCGAACACACGAACTCGCTCAGCCGCATGTCGCTGGCCGTCTACTCTCCCAAGAGCACCGAGGCGCTGGTGCAACCGGCGCTCGAACCCAATCCAATGCAAACCTGCCGGTGAATAGGCGATCGTCATGCCTCCTCGATCGTGAACCCGCTACTGCTCACCCCTGTGGTGTACCGAAGAGCGGCCGTTCACGACTGGCGGCTCATGGCCGACATCGCCATTTGCCCGGCTCCGCCGAGAGCAGCCGCTAGGAAAGTAAGCTCACGGTCGCGAAGGACAGCTTGCTGGCGCGTTGTCGAACTCACAGTCTCGGCCAGAAGCGGTCACATGCCGGTGGCCAGTTTCTGGCCTGTCGTTCAGCTGGCCTCCCCATTGAGGATGGCTAGACGGTCAGCCGAGAGAATGAAACGATCGGGAGCCTCTCAGCGACGAGCGAAATACAAAATGAAGACTGAAGCAACGCGGGCCGCCCGGCTCGGGCGAAGCATGACTCTTGCCATCTCGTGCACACTGGGCTCGGTTGCAACAGTCCCAGCGTTCGCGCAGGAACTACGCATAGCCGCCGACGGACGGCTTCATTTCTTGGCAAATTTGTATGCCGATGAAACCGTCGCGAACCTCTCACAGGTCTGCATCCAGCGATTTCCCGAGACCAAGAGTGCCTGGGCGCAAGCACAGACAGATTTTCACCAGAAGAACCGGCAAGCGCTTGCGGAGCTCGCCCAGCTGCAAGCCAAGCTCACGGCTGCTCTACGCGCGAAGCTGCCTGCGGCGCTAGACCTCGATACGCTGGCGACCATCGTGTATGCCCGCATGGAGCTACTGGCGGTCATGGGGCAGTTGGTTGCACCAATGAACGACGCGGAGGCGCGCAAATACTGCGATGACGCGCGTGCCCTGTATGCGAACGACCCGTTTGAGCCCGACTACATGCGAAGGGCACGGACGGCTGCAGCAGCCGCCGTGGAGGACCTGAGCCGGCGTTGATGAGCCGGGGGTGGCTGGGTTCATCGCGGCCTTTGAGACTCGACCAAATACCCGAAGGTCGCAAAACGTTTCGAGAGCGGAGCTTCCGATCGACGAGGACGCAGTCGTCGTCGCCCGCCTTCTCGAAGTTTGCCGGCCGCATTACGAGATCGCCACCGGGCACACGATCATCGACGTTAACCGCCATCGCACGCTGCGCGTCGGATCCTGCGACTGAAGCGGCTGCGATGACCTCGGCGCAATACACAGGCTAGTAGAGAGTCGGCAGTTTGTCTTGATGGAAAGGGTCATCGGCGCGCCCTCCATTGTGCAGGACCCAAAGGCGCGGCGTCGTGTTCTACACGTCGAGTAGCCGCGAGGCAAGGCGGCCCAACGATGCGAGCGGCGTTCCAAACGCTGGGCGGCGTGAGACCACACTGCACTCTGGGACCCGCTACGACTTCTGCAAACGGACCACGGCCCGCAGCCCTCTTCCGCCGTGCCCCCGCTCAAGCAGCAGCTCCCCGCCCATCAGCGCGACATAGCGAGACGCGATGGCCAAGCCGAGGCCCGCGCCGGCACCGAGACGCACGCCAGCCATGCCTTGCGCCCAGCGCCGTCGCACACTCTGGCGCTGGCTGTCGTCGAGACCTGGCCCCGAGTCGATGACGCCGATATCTACGTGGGTCGCCCCGTGTTCGATAGCGACGGTCAACATCATCGACGGCGGGCTGCCCTTGCCATAGCGCAAGGCGTTGTCGATGAGGTTGGCGAGCACGCCCTCGAGCAGCACCGGCGCCGCGCGCACGGTCGTCGCGACGTCGAGGCCTTCGGCGCCGAGGTCGACGCCTTCGCCATCGGCGCGCGGCACGAAGGCGAGCAGCATGCGCCGCACGATCTCGTCGACGCGCACCGGCTCGAGCTCGATGCTGTCACGCGCCTCGTCGGCAAGGGCCAGCCCGAGAAGCTGGTCGACGAGCCGGCTGGCGCGCTCCTCGCTCGTCGCGATGCTCTGCAGCTGCTGGCGCCAGATCGCCGCGTCGTCCCGCGCCAGGCCGTACTCGGCGAGGGCGCGGATGCCGGCAAGCGGCGTGCGAAGCTCGTGCGCCACGCTTCCGGCGAACTCTCGCTGCGCCTGCACGCCGCCATCGATGCGCGAGAGTAGCGCGTTGACGGCGTCGCGCAGGCGCTGCACGTCGTCGGAGCGCGGCTGCAGGTCGATCGGATCGAGGTCGCTGGAGCGCCGGCGATCGAGCTCGAGATGCAGATGGCGCAGCGGCTCGAGCTCGCGGCTGATCTGCCGCCCGAGATAGAGGCCGAGCAGCAGCAGCAGGGCGAGCTGCGGCACGATCGAGCGGAGCAGCAAGCCGCTCAGGAGCGTCGTCCGACTGCGCGTCGTCTGACCGATGATGACGGTGAACGGGTGCGTGGACGCGGAGTCGGTGTTCAACCGCGCGATGCGCAGCGCGGCGCCGCC
>JBBQIO010000730.1:0-2671 GCA_038325015.1 Polyangia bacterium | reverse complement strand
GATAGCGGCTTTTGTAATCAGCGGTTGCAGTAACAATAAATGCGGCACCAAAACGCCCTGCGGTACTTCGGCGCGAAGCTATGAGGTGTGTGCCAGCGTCGCTGGCAACGTTGCCACTACGACCTACTCGTTCAATGGAACGAGCTGTAGCTGTGCTTCGACCATCACCCCCAGCTGCTCCGACTGCGAGATCGCCTTGGCCGCTTATTGCGGTATCGATGGTGATTTCGGCACGCTCCCCAAAGGGTTCGACGGCGGAGTGTCAGATCTGGCGACCGCCGGCAACACCGACGCTGCAATGTCCAGCGCCTGCACGATGCCGGGTAGCCCGACCGTCTTTTATGCCACGATGACCGAAGCGACCACGGCGATGGTCCAAGGGCCCGCCGGTAAGGTGACCGGCTATTCCGGCGATATCGAAGCGCCCTGTGCAGAGACCGACTACGAATACGCTTTTTTTCACACCAATACGGTCAAAGCCAACGGGCTCGGTCGTCTGCTCGCGGTGCTCAATGCACTGCAGATGAGCTCGACGTCCATACCTGGCGTCTGCCCAGACCAAAAGAAGTCATCCGTGCAGCAGGGATCGATCAACGATTCGCTGACCTCAGGCAGCATGGGACTCAAATTGACGCTCGGCTCGGGCGACGCGAGCAGCTGCTCCGTCAGCTTGCAGAACGTGACGGGGTTGCCACCGAACCCAGTTGGCACCGCGGCGAGCTTTACCGGCCAATACAGCGCCAGCGATGTCTTTTTGTCCGCCTCGCCCGCGGCGGGTGATGTTCAGCTTGCGATGGCGCTGCCGCTCGTCGCAGGAGCTCCACCCGTGGTCCTACCGCTGCACGCGGTGCAGATCACGTTTGCTGCCTTGCCCGCGGGCGCGCGGCAGGGGCAGATCAACGGCGCCGTGACCGAGCACGATCTGCGTAACAGCCTGATCCCTGCAATAGCCAGCTCGATCCAGGGCTTGTCGCCGACCGCGAAGAGCCAGATTGTTCCACTCCTCGACATCGGCAACAACGGCGTCGCAACCTGCTCTCCGCCGGGAGCGGGCAAATGCACCGGCGGAAGCAATCCGTGCGTCGATCCCGACGGCAAAACCTGCCAATACGCCGGCGACGGCGCCGTCGGGACCTGCGAAATCTTGTGCAGCGAGATCGGAACGCTGCTCGCGCCGGACATCGAAATCTACGCCGCGGGCACCACGAATTACCATCCAACCGTCGGCGGCACCAAAGCAAACCTCGATGCGCTGTCCGTAGGAATCGGCTTCACCGCCCACTAAACAGAGAACGCATGATTGCGGAGACAAATGGACACGTTCTTTGTTTAGTCATTTTTACGAGGCGTGCCGCCTCGCCCCATCGGCGAAGCCGTCGGGGCCCCACACCTGCCTCAACGCGCCGACTTCGGCGCGACGCGGCCTTTGGCCGCTCAACTTGGATCGTGCTCTCGCGCGTCTCTGTTTAGAGGGCTGCTGCAGCGCTCGTTCCGGTCGCATTGCCCGCCATCGGTTCTGTTTTATTCGCTCCCCGGACCGCATTGCCAGCAACTTCTGGCCGCAGATTCCGATATCTCTTCCATGGTGCCAGCAACGACGTTGAATCCACCACCGCAGCCTGCGTTGATGCCGGGGGATGAGCCGCTGCAAGCGCGTGCAGCCGCAGGTCCAACAGCTCGAATGTGTGGCGCTGACGATCAGGAGATCTTCAGGGCGGTGAGCCGAACCCAAATCGAACGCTCTACTGAGCGCGACCGGTGCGCCGGCCCACGCCTTGACATGCGCTCCACATGCACGCATGCTCTACGCATGGACGCGACGACGATGCTTCAGGTCCGCAATGTTCCCAATGTCGTGCATCGCACGCTCAAGGCGCGCGCGGCGATGGCCGGAATGTCGCTCTCGGACTACGTGCTCAAAGAGCTGCGCCGCATCGCCGAGCGACCCAGCCGGGAGGAGCTGTTGGCGCGCATCGCTGCCCGGCCCGCGGTCAAGACGCGCCGCGTGGTCGCGCTGCTGCGCGCCGAGCGCGATCGCCAGTGATCGTCCTCGATGCGTCGGCGGCAATCGAGCTACTCCTGGGAAACCCGGCGGTCGCCACGCGCGTTTCTCGTCGGGGCGAGTCGCTCCATGCGCCGCACCTCATCGACGTCGAAGTTGCGCACGTGCTGCGGCGACTGGCGGCCAGCGGCGAGCTCGACGACGACCGCGGTCAAGCGGCGCTGACCGACCTCGGCGACCTCGACCTCGAACGCTATGGCCACGTCGACTTTCTGCCCAGGGTTTGGCAGCTGCGCCGCAACGTCACGGCCTACGATGCCCTTTACGTCGCGCTGGCCGAGGCGCTGCGCGCGCCACTTCTCACGTTTGACACCAAGCTGGCGAAAATCGCCGGCCTTGAAGTCCGCATCGAGGTTTTGCCGCCAGCCGCTTGACGCTACCGCCGTGACAGCACGACGGCAGTCACGTGCGCCAGCGCACGGACGTCTGGGCCGCGCCTCGTGTATGCGTCACGCATGGCACGCCGCGTCTTTTTCTTTGCGCTCCTTGTCCTGGCGGCATGCGGCGGGTCGCAACCGCCGCCACCTGCCCCGTCGCCGTTCATCGATCGCGGGCTCACGCCGGATCCGCTGTTGATGGCGCCGCCGCGAATCTGATCCAGGTGCCGCT
>JBBQIO010000729.1:0-2674 GCA_038325015.1 Polyangia bacterium | reverse complement strand
ATAATCCTCGGGCACCAGGCCGGCCTGCGCGTCGATGACGAACACCACCAGGTCGGCCTCTTCGACGGCGGTCAGCGCTTGTTTTAAAATGCCGCGCGCCAGCGTCGCCTCGCGCTCCTTGGCCTCGGTGCCCCGCACTTTGGTCGCCGGCAGATCGAGCCCGCCGGTGTCGACGACGCGAAACGCCCGCCCATCCCAGTCGGCCCGTCCGTAGCGCCGGTCGCGGGTGACGCCGGGCTGATCCTCGACAATCGCGTGGTGGCCGCCGCACAGGCGGTTAAAGAGCGTCGATTTGCCCACGTTGGGACGGCCGACCAGCGCCACCAGTGGAGTGTGAATGCTCATGGGCGACGCCGGCGCGGGATCGGCGGCAGTGCGTTTTTGCTGTCGTCTTTGGACGAGTGTCGCAGCTCGTAGCCCATCTCGCCGAGCGCGTGCCGCGACTCGGTCCACTCTTCATCGACGCGCACAAATAGCTTGAGGTGCACCGGACAGCCCAACAGGCGGCCAATCTCGGCGCGCGCCAGGATGCCGATCTGCCGCACCATCTGGCCACCGTGGCCGACGACGATCTTTTTCTGTGACTCTTTTTCGACGTGGATGGTCGCCGACACCATGACGTCGCCACGGTCGCGCTCCTGCCACTCGTCGATGGTCACGGCGACCGCGTACGGCACCTCCTCTTTGGTCAAGAGGAACACCTGCTCGCGGATGAACTCGGCGCCCAGCCAGCGCTCGGCGCGATCGGTGACCATCTCTTCGGGAAACAGCGCCGGACCGGCGGGCAAAAGGCGGACGATCTGGCGCACCAGCTCGTCGACCCCTTCGCCCGAGGCCGCCGAAATCGGAACCATGGCGGAGAACGAATGGACCGCGCCGAACTGCTGCAAGAGCGGCAAAAGGCGCCGCTTTTCCGACAGGAGATCGATCTTGTTGACCGCCAGCACCGACGGCTTTTTCGAGCGCGCCAGCTGCTCGATGACCCACTGATTGCCGCCGTCGATGCGAAAGTTGTCAAGCGCCTGCTCGGGCGTTTCGACCGGCGCGTCGGGCGCCAATCGCTGCCGCTGCCGCAGTCGACCGGGGGACAGGGCGGCCGGCGGCGGGCACTCGACGAGCAGCACCACGACATCGACCTCGTCGAGCGCGGTCAGGGCCTCAGACACCATGAACTGGTTGAGCCGCGACCGCCCTTTGCCGGTCGGCCGATGCAGACCAGGCGTATCGAGAAGCACGAGCTGGCCCCCGTCCTGACCGTCCGGGTCCGGGTGCTTGGCGTCCGCTTCGAGGTTGCGCACGCCCAGGATGCGATTGCGCGTGGTCTGCGGGCGCGGCGACGCGATGGCGATCTTTTGCCCGAGAATTTGATTGAGCAAAGTGGACTTGCCGACGTTGGGGCGGCCCACCAGCGCGGCGAATCCAGAGCGCGGCATGGCGGGCTTCTACCATGTCGTCCAGTTTGATGCTGTGGCCATTTCGCTTGACCGATCTGCCGTCGAGATTCGATCATGCTGCCAAACGTGGGAGGCCTTCTTGTGTCTGTAGCGTCGCTGGTCCTGGGTATCGTCGGGTTGGTCTTAGGCGCAATCCTGGCGTCGACCGTGTCGGGAGCGCTCGGCTTCATCTTCGGCATTCCGTTGGCGCTGGCCGCGCTCACCCTCGGCATCATCGGCCGGCGCCAAGCGGTGGCCAAGGGCGCGCCGACCGGCATGGCGACCGGCGGTGTGGTGCTCGGCGTGATTGGCGCGATTGTGGGCGCATGCGGGATCGCTGTGTTCGTCTGGTCCATCAAACAGGCGCGCGAGGCGGCCGGCGACACCGGCGATCCGGTGCTCAACGAGCGGCTGAAAAAAGAGCGCATCAAGAACAGCGCCGAGTTCGATGACGTGTTCAAAAAGGCGGTCGAGGCCGATGACACCGCGCCGGCCAAGAAGCCCGACTCGGCGCCGCACAAGACGCCGGGCGGCACGACCAAATAGCTTTCCTTCTCCTGCCCCAGGAGCCGCGATGCACGAGTCCGATCCCTCCAGCTTCGGCAAGAGTCTGTTCTTCGGCCACGTGCCCGAGGCGCTGGTCATCCCCTATCCGCAGATCCCCGCGGACGAGCAAGAAAACCTAAAGCTGATTCTCGATTCGTTCCGCAAGTTCGCGCGTGACCAGATCGACTCGCACACGATCGATGAGGACGCCAAGATCCCCGACGAGGTCCTGCGCGGCTGTAAAGAGCTCGGGCTGTTTGGCTTGACCATCGACGCCGAGTACGGCGGCATGGGTCTGTCGGTCTCGGCCTACGCGCGCGCGATGCAGGAGATCGCGGGCATCGACGGGTCGGTAGCGGTGACCTTGGGCGGCCATCAGTCGATCGGGTGCAAGGGCGTCGTCCTCTACGGCACGCCCGAGCAAAAGCAGCGCTTCTTGCCGCGCCTGGCCACCGGCGAGCTGGTCGCCGCCTTCTGCTTGACCGAGCCGGGCTCCGGGTCGGACGCCGCCTCAATCAAGACGCGGGCCGTGCGGCAGCCCGACGGCAGCTTTCTTTTAAGCGGCTCCAAGATCTGGATCACCAACGGCGGCATTGCCGATTTTTTCACGGTCTTCGCCCAGACCGAGGTCGAGCGCGACGGCGAGAAGAAGGACCGCATCACCGGCTTCATCGTCGAGCGCGGCGCCGGCGTTC
>JBBQIO010000728.1:0-2674 GCA_038325015.1 Polyangia bacterium | reverse complement strand
GTCGCATTGCTGGACGGGGTCCGGCGCCTCGTGGGTGTGCTCAGCACCACGATGCGCGCCGACGTCAAGTCGGTCGTGGTCGCGGACTACGAGCAGCTCTTGACCGCGGTCCTCGAGGGCTCCGTCGACTTCGCCTGGATGTCGCCGCTCATTCACGCCCGCGCCACGGCGCACAACCGAGCGGTGCTCGCGGTGGTCAACGAGCGCAAAGGCGCGATCACCTATCGCAGCGGCATCCTGGTGCGCGCCGATTCGCCGTTCAAAACGCTCGCGGACCTGCGCGGCATCCGTGCCGCTTGGACCGATCCCAACTCGGCCGGTGGCTGTGTCCTGCCGCGGCTCTATCTCCAGGCTCACGGCGTCGATCTGAAGAGCGCGCTGGTAAGCGAGAAATATTACGGCTCCGGCTCGGTCGCGTGCGGCGCACTGGCCAACGACGAAGCCGACCTGACGTCGAGCTTCGTAAACGAGTCGACCGCGCACGACCACGCGCTCGCCCTCGGCGACATCGCCATCGTGTACAGCGCCGCCCCGTGGCGCTTTCGCATCTTGGCGATCACCGAATCGATCGCCTCCGACGGCATGGTCATCGGCAGCCACGTCGACAAGGTCACCCAGAGCCGCATTCGGCAGGCGCTCTTGCTGCTCCACACCGTAGCCGACGGCGCAGCCGTGTTGTCGCAGCTGATGAATTCCGATCGCATGGTGGCGACCACCGAGGCCGTCGAAAAGAGCATCGTGCTCATGCGTCACCGTTTGGCACTGTAGCGAGATCCACCATGGCTCCTGCACCTCCAGGATTGTTGTCGCTTCGACGGTTCGAGCTGCTTACCGCGGCCGCGGTCGCGTTCAGCGTGAGCTGCCTCGCGGCGCAGTGGCTGACCGCCGATTCCGGCACGCGCTCCACCCTTTTGTCGCTCGAAGTTCTGCTGGCCAAAGCGCTGGGCACGTTTGGAGCGCTGCTCGGCGCTTCGGCGTTCGAGCGGCGCGACTACATGCGGCGCGCCTGGCTGTTTGTCGCCGGCAATTACTTTGCGCTGCTGGTCAAGGACCTCATCTTTGGTAACGCGCTGTTCATCCGCAGCGGCGACCGCCTCGTCGGGGCGAGCCTGCATTTTCCGGGTGTCGATCCCACCTCCCAGGCGTCGGTCAATGGTCGCGCGATGTTGGTCATTGCGGCCAACGTCTTGGCGGTCGTCGGAACGTTCATGCTCGCCCGCGCCTGGCGCGTCGCCGGGCTCGAGCTGTCGACGGGAAGGTGGACACAGCGGCTGGTGCTGGTCGGCAGCATTGCCGTCGCCGTGGCGCTCTCGGGGTACGGCACCTATGCAGCCCTCCTGGAGCTGCCGCTCCACCCGAGTTGGCGCGCGGCCAGCGTGCTGGTGTCGGACGGTGCCGACATGATCGCGTTCGCACTGATGGCGCCGGTGCTCTTGACCGCCCTGACCTTCCGCGGCGGTGTCTTGGTATGGCCTTGGGCCCTGTACGTGGCAGGGCAGGTCGGCTGGATGCTGTTCGACACCGTCAGTCAGCTCCCCGAAACGCGCCTGCTCGGTCCGCTGGGCATGCGGGCGATCATCGAATTTACCCGCGTGCTCGCGTGCTCTTTTGTGCTGGTGTCAGGCGTGGCACAAAGGTGGGCGGTCAATGCGGTCGCGGCTCCGCGCCGGTAATCTGCACCTGTGGCGATTGGTCACGGTGTGACAAACCGACACGTGCAGGGTGGAATCAGCACGCTCGGACGCCGCATGCGCGGCCGTGCCAAACCGGGCATTGCGATTGCACATGGCCCGGGCATGTCCAGGCGCGTTGCGATGGTCTGTTTGGTCGCATGGCTTGGGCTTTTCGCTCCAGCCTGCGCGCATGTTGCCGGCTGGGACGCAGCCGCACGACGCTCCTGCAGCAACAGCCAATGCTATCGCGTCGGTCCGCTCGATCCGCCGTGGCAGCTCTTGCGCAGCAGCGGCACGGAGCTGGCGTTCTTCAATCCCAGCTCGGACGCAATCATCCAGTCCAACGTCACCTGTCGCGAAGACAGCGAAGCCGCATCGTTATCGATCCTCACCGAGCACCTCCTGATTGGCTACACCGACCGCCAGTTTCGCCAGAGCGAGACCACCGAGCTCGACGGACGCGCCGCACAGCACAGCGTAGTCGACGCGAAGCTCGACGGCGTGCCGCTCGTGCTATCGACCTACGTCGCCAAACGGAACGGGTGCATCATCGATCTATCGTACGTCTCCCGGCCGGCGACGCACGCCGCGTCCGAGCCAGAATTTGCCCGCTTCGTCTCCGGCTTCGTCGACGAACACACCCTATGAGCGGCGTGTTACGGCTCTTCGCGCTGATCGGCCGCGGCGCGCGCGATGTGCTAGCCGCGCTCGGCGCGCTCACCGTTCTCATCGGTCAGGTCGCCACCCGCGTCTTCCGTCGGCCGATACGACCGCGAACCTTCTTCGCGCAAATCCTCCAGGTCGGAATTCGCTCGCTGTCACTCGGCATGACCATGGCGATCTTCGCCGGCATGGTGCTGGCGTTTCAATTCGGCTACGGCCTCGAGCGCTTCGGCGCCAAGCTGTACATCGGCCAGACCACGGTCACCGCGCTGTGCCGTGAGCTCGGCCCGATCTTGACCGCGCTCGTCGTCGGCGGCCGCATCGGCGCGGGCATCGCC
>JBBQIO010000727.1:0-2676 GCA_038325015.1 Polyangia bacterium | reverse complement strand
AGCCGAGCAAAAAAAGAACAACCCGCCCTAACTGGCCAGCGGTGGCGGGTTTCGGGCCTAATGAATGACGACCTGGTCGATGACCAGGTCGAATTTGCCGGTCGGGCCACCGGCGCAGAACGCGATTCCCGCCACATGCGCGGGGTCGCCGCCGGCGAAGGACGTCAGCGGCACGTGGATCTCTTGCCACGCGGCACCGGCCACGAACGGGTGCAACGCCGGCATACTCGGATTGGCGCCCGAGAACAGCATGACCGAATAGGTGCGCCCGTCGCCGCGCGCAAACAACACGATTTCCTTTTTGGCTGAAAAGTCGACCGCCGCCATCGGCTGCGCGCCGGGAAAGAACAGGACGCCGGCCCAGGGAAATGCGAACCCGGGCTTGATTTCGCCGCGCACGTCGAGCGCGCCCTTCGTCGATTGCGCACCGCCGGCGACGAGCGCGAACACCGCCGTCGAGGCGCCACCCGCGATCTGGTCGGTAGTCGCGATCCAGGGCTGACCATAGCGCGTCGTGACCCGGGCGCCGTCGAAGTCGCTGATCAGCGCGGATGTCGGTGCGGCTGCGCTGCCTGCGGGTGCCCGAAGCGCACGCTCGACGGGCCGCCCGTTTTTCCAGATTCCGGCGATGCTGCGCGTCGCAGTGATGTCGGTCGTGGGGTCACCGTTGACCAGGACGAGATCGGCGCGCAGGCCGGGCGCGATGCGGCCCCGGTCGCTCAGCTTGAAGAAGCGCGCGGGCGCGGAGGTGACGGCGACCAGCGCGGCCGTCGGTGACAGACCACTTTGTACGAGGAGCGCTAGCTCTCCGTGCAGGCTCGCGCCGTGCGTCGTTCCGGGATTGCCCGCGTCGGTCCCGGCCAAAATCGGGACGCCGGCGGCGTGCAGGCGGCGGACATTCTCGATCGCGTTGGCCAAAAATTCGGGATGAAGATGGGGAAACGACTTGCCCAGAGCCTCGGACTGCGCCGCGGACAAGAACGGCTTGAGCCGAGCGTCACCGCGCAGCGCGGCTCCGTTCTGGTCGCCGGTCGTCGCCATCCCGGCATAGACCGACAGCGTCGGCACAACGAATGCTCCGCGCCTTTGCGCCAAGGCAACCAGGTCGGCATCTGCCGGACCGTCGACGAAGACGTGCGCCAGCCCATCGACGCCGGCGCTGATCGCTAGCCGGGCATCGGCCTGTTTGGCGATGTGGATGACGGCCAGTCTGTGATCGGCGTGAGCGGCGGCGATCAGCGCCTTGACCTCGTCGCCGGTGAGGGTCGGTAGATGCACATTCGGTCCGTAGGCCGAGCCGTCGTCGAGGATGAGCTTGATATAGTCCGAACCCTCCTTGACGCGCGCATCGACGAACCGGCGAGCGTCGCTGGCGGTCGTGATGAGCGGGACGGCCATGCCGTATTCGGTGCCGTGGCCGCCCTTGACCGTGGCCAGCGTGCCCGCCGACCAGAGATCGGCCTCTGTCGTCGGCGCCAGGCTTTCGCGCTCGGTCTTGGCGTCGGCCAATCCGTGCCAGTCGGTGAACATGTCGAGCTCGGTGGTGACGCCGAAGCGCAGCGCGTCCGCGCGTGCATCTCCCCAGCTGTGCGTGTGCGCGTCGATGAGCCCGGGCATTAGCGTCTTGCCGCTGCCATCGACGATGGTGATGCCTTTGGGCAGGTTGACCTGAGGGCCCACCGCCGTGATCTTGCCGCCCTCGACGAGCACTGTCGCCTTGGGTACGACTTTGTCGCCGTCGAAGAGTCGCACGCTGGCGATTGCAAACGACGATGTCGTCGGGACGCTGGCGTCGGCTCGGACCGTGCCGGTTTGCGTGGTCACGATCAAGGAGAGGCCAAAGAGGGCAACCGAGACCGGGAAAGGGAGGCGTGCGCGCATGACGCGAGCGTAGAGGCGGCGACGGAACGACGAAAGAAAAAATGATACGCCCAATCTACGAGGACTGCGGCCCGCGCGGCAGGTGCACGCAAAACGTCGTCCCTTCGGTCGCGTTCGAGCGCACTTCGATCCGCCCACCATGGGCCAGGACGATCTGCTCGACAATAAACAGGCCGAGGCCCAGCCCGACGGCCCCGTGTCGCTTGCCGGAGCGAAACGCGTCGAAGATGTGGGGCAGCACGTCGGCCGAGATCTCGCCGCCGTTGTGCACTGACAGCCGCACCTCACCGGCTTCGGGCATCACCGTCACCCGGACGGGTTGGCCCGGGGTGCCATGGCGCAGCGCATTGCCGATCAGGTTCGACAGGACCTGCTGGATGCGCGACGCATCCCAATCGCCGCGGAGGTTCTCGCCCGAGGTTAGCTCGACGCGACCGGGATTGAGTGCGTCGAGCTCGGCGACCACGTGGGTCGCGATCTCGCCCGCGTCGCAGCTCTTGCGCGTGATCGGAATGCCGTCGCCGAGCCGCGCGCGCGACAGGTCGAACAGATCGTCGATGATGCGCGACATGCGCTGCGCGCTCGCCCACAGTCGCTCGGCGGTGCGCTTGACGTCGGGGTCGGCCGACGCGGTCAAGACGTGCGCCCCCATGGTGAAGGCGTTCAGTGGCGTTCGCAGATCGTGCCCGACGGCGGCCACGAACAGCTCGTTGAGACGCAGCGTTTCGGCCAGCTGCTGACGCTGCCGATAGAGCTGGAAGAACGTGTCTACTTTGTGCCGCAAGATTTGTGGCT
>JBBQIO010000726.1:0-2677 GCA_038325015.1 Polyangia bacterium | reverse complement strand
GCGCGCCGATGCGGCGGCAGCGCGGAGACGCGATCCGGCCCTATGACAGTCCCGGCTGCGGCGTCAGATCGTTGCGCACGTAGTTTCGCAGGCGCTGCGACAGCTGATCGACGCGCACGAAATCGGCGTGGTCAAAGCCGTGGCGCGGGCAGGTGTTGCACACCTTGATCCCGTCGACCGCATCGTCCAGGTGGGCACGACGAAAGCGCTGCATCTCTTCGCCGTTCCAGATCTGCTGCAGCGTCTGCGTCGAGAAATCGCCCAGGATGTTCTCGCGTTCGAAGACGTTGACGCAGGGCACGACGGCGCCGTCCCACAGCACGGTCAGCTCGCTCCACAACATCTTGCACGGCGTGTGCTGGACCGGCGCCGGCGCCTGGAATGCGGGTGGCGCTTCGACGCCGACCTGCGGATCTTTGGACGGCTTGGAGATCTGGACCAGCTTGACCTGCCCGGCCCAATCGCGCGCCTCTTTGATCATCACCTGGGCGCCGTCCGCCGACCAGAGCTTGGCGAAGCGTTTTACCTCGTGGTGGTTCTGTGCAGTGACAATCATCTGTACGACGACGGTCAAATGGTTGGGCAGCTGCTTTTTGAGATCGAAAAAGGCGCGCACGTTCTTGACCGTCGTGGCGAAGTCGCCGCCAACACGAATCCGGTCGTAGGTATCGGGCGACGCGCCGTCCATCGAGATAACCAGGAAGTCGAGGCCGCTTTCGAGGAGGACTTTGCCTTTGCGATGGTCGAGATAGGTGGCGTTGGTCGACAGCCCCATGGCCACGCCCTTTTGCCGTCCGTACTTGATGAGCTCGCCGATCTTGCCGTGAAACAGCGACTCGCCCAGGTGGTGCAGATACGCGAACTCGAGGTCTGGCGTCGACTCGTCGATGATCTTGCGAAACAGCGCCGGTTTCATGTAGCCGACATCGCGCTGCATCTGCTCGTGCGGACACATCGGGCAGGCGAGATTGCAAAAATTGGTGAGCTCGATCTTCATGTGAGCCGGCCGCCCGACCGCGACCGTGCGGCCGGCGCGGAGATCTGCGGACAGCGTGCGGCGGTTGGCCTCCCATAGGGCAGCCATCTCCGACGCGGTTGCGGGCTCCAGGTGCAGTTGAGGGTGGATCGCTCGCTCGTGCATCTAGTGTGAGTCACTCCTTCCCCGTTGCTGCAGCGCAGCAAATACGTCGCCCAGAATGCGGGCGCCTTCGAGCGCCTGCTCCTCGGTCAGGACGAGCGGCGGATTGATGCGAATGCGCGGTGCATAGGACATGCACAACAGGCCGCGCTGCAGACACTGCTGGAAAATCCATTCACAGGTCGGCTTGTCGAGCGGCTCGCGCGTCGCCTTGCTCTTGACCAGCTCGATGCCGATGAGCAGGCCGCGGCCACGCACCTCACCGACGAAGTCGTACTGTTCGAGCGGGCGAAGCGCGCCCAGCAGGCTCTCGCCGACGCGCGCCGCGTGCTCGTGCAGCTTGCCCTCGACGATGACGCGCGTCACCGCGTTGGCCGCCGCGCAGCCGAGCGGCGAGCCGCCGTACGAGGACGACGAAAACGACGGCCGGGACCACGGGTCGGCGCTGCCGACGATCGCATCGGTCGTGACCAGACCGGTGAGCGGATAGCCGGACGCGACCCCTTTGCCGAAGGTCATGATGTCCGGCTCGACGTCGAACAGCTGCCCGCCGAACATGCGACCGGTGCGCGCCCAACCGGTGATCATCTCGTCGAGAATGAACAGCGCGCCGAGCTCGCGACAGACCTCTTTGACGGCCGCCAAAAAATCCAACGGCGGGATGACGTTGCCCGCCGTGCCCTGAATCGGCTCGACGATGATGGCCGCTATCTGGCCGGTGGTCTGGTACTTGACGACCTGGCGCAAGTGGTCGATGACCGGCGCCGTCGACGCGCGCTCGGCGCCGAAGGGCGGACGATAGCCGTCGGGGAAAGGGACCACGTGCTGCCCGGGCACGAGCGGCCACAAGCCGTGTTTGAAGTCCGACCCCATGAGGCCGAGTACGCCGGCGGTCTTGCCGTGATAGCCGCCCCAGAACGAAATCACTTCGTACTTTTTTGTGTACGCCCGCGCCAGACGCAGCGCGCTCTCGACCGCCTCGGCGCCGCCCGAATAGAGCTGCGTGCGACGGAGTGCGCCCGAGCCAATCTGGCCACACTCGGCAGCGATGCGCTCGAGGAGCTCGACGCGCGCCTCGGTGGCGAAGCTGCCCGAGCTCAGCTTGGCGGCCTGCTTGGTCAGCGCCTCGGTGAGCGCGGGGTGGCCGTGCCCGAGCGATGCGACGCAGATTCCGGCGGCAAAATCGATGAAGCGATTGCCGTCGACGTCGATGAGAACCGCACCCTCACCGCCATCCATGGCCAGCCCGGCCAGCGACGAGATCGACTGCACGCCCGGCGCGAGTAGCGGCTTTTCGCGCGCCAATAGCGCCCGCGATTTCGGTCCCGGTAAAGAGGTACGAACCGTGGCGAAGCTCATCGACGCAACTCGATGGCGACCGGCCGCGGCGTATTCAGCGTGCTGTCATCGGCCTTGACGATGGGGCGGGGAGCACGTGGCACGTCTTGCGTACGGCGGGCCAATCCGCGCTGCACGAAGCGCATCCGCCAGACCGCTGTGATGTTGGTCGCGACCGCCATGACCGCCAGTATCACGACC
>JBBQIO010000725.1:0-2681 GCA_038325015.1 Polyangia bacterium | reverse complement strand
GCGTCTTGACGCTCGGCTCGGATTCGTCGTGGCGCTGGGGATTCGGGGATCGGAGCGCGGGCGGAACGGGGCGCGCGTTTCAACGTTTCTGGGAGAGCGCGATGGCATGGCTGACGCGCGACCCGGCGCTGTCGTGGCTGCGCGTCGAGGCCGACCGCGCCGAGTACACGGTTGGCCAGACGGTCAAGCTCGATGTGCGCACGCTCGGACCCGACTACCGACCACTCAGCGGCGCCGACGTCACGGTGCGGGTCGAGACCGCCGGCTCGATGCAAAACGCGGCCACACCGTCGCCCGCGGCGAGTCTGAGCAAGAGCGGCCGCACCGACGACGAGGGTCGCTTGCGCGTCGAGCTCGTCGCACCGGCCGAGGGTGGTTACCGCGTGCACGCCGAAGCCCACACCGATGGGCGCAGCGCGACGGCCGAAGAGGTCTTCTTGGTGCGCGCCCCGCACAAAGAGCTGGAGCAACCCGAAGCACGTGACGACCTCTTGCGCGCGCTGGCCCGCGCCAGCGGCGGGACGTTTCACACCATCTCGGAGGGGCCTTTTACACCGCGCGTCGGTCCCGCGCGCGAGGTTCGCGTGCTCGAAGGGGCGACCGAGCTGTGGTCGAGCGGCGGCGTGCTGGCGTGCGCCGCCATCGCCCTGTCTCTTTACTGGCTCTTGCGACGCCGCTGGGGCTACCGCTAAATTCGACGAAATGTAGTGATATCGTCGCCACCGACGGCACTACGCTGCATCCAAGAGAAAGTGAGGGTGTCATGGCCACGGCACGTACACGGTATTACGCCAAGAAGCTGTTCGAGCTAACCGGCTTTTTGCCGATCGGCGGCTTCTTGATCGAGCACCTCTATTCGAATTACCAGGCGGTCGGCCCGGGCGGCGCCGAGCGCTTCAACACGCTAGTCAAAGACCTGCAGACCAATCCGTTCATCGTCTTCGCTGAAATTGGTGCCATCGCGCTGCCGCTGCTCTATCACGCGGGCTACGGCATTTTCGTGGCCTCGCAAGCGCGGCCCAACAACGGCCAGTACGGCTACTTACGCAACTGGACCTACGTGCTGCAGCGCCTCACCGGCATTCTGCTTCTCTTTTACATCGGGTATCACGTGTGGAATACGCGCTTTGTTCCGCTCGCCCACCCGGACACGCCGCTCTTGCAAAACGTCGACGGCACGCCGCTGGTGTCCTCGGCGTATATGCATCACTACCTGAATGAATCGCACCTCGGCATTCCGGTGCTGTGGATTTATATCGTCGGTATCGCATGCGCCGTTTACCACTTCGCCAACGGGCTGTGGAACGTGGCCATCCACTGGGGGCTCACGCTCTCGCCGCGCTCGCAGCGCGTGTCGAGCCTGGTGTGCACTGGCATTGGACTGGCGCTGCTCGCCGTTGCGTATATGTCGCTGGCCGCCTTCGTCCAGATGAACGTCTGAGGAAGTTGCAAAGGGAGACCGATGCCTGCGAAAGACAAACCCCGTTTCATCGTCGTCGGCGGCGGGCTGGCCGGATTGATGACGGTCATCAAGATTGCCGAGGCCGGCTACGAGTGCGACGTATTCTCGTTCATCCCGTGTCGGCGCTCGCACTCGGTGTGCGCGCAGGGCGGCATCAACGGCGCGGTCAATACCAAAGGCGAGGGCGACTCGCCCGAAATCCACTTCGTCGATACCGTGCGCGGCGGTGATTTTTTGGCGCACCAGCCGCCGGTCAAGGCGATGTGCTACGCCGCGCCGGGCGTCATTTATTTGCTCGACCGCATGGGCGTGCCGTTTACCCGCACCGCCGAGGGGCTGATCGATTTTCGCCGCTTCGGGGGCACGCTCTTCAATCGCACCGCGTTTGCCGGCGCCACCACCGGACAGCAGCTGCTGTACGCGCTCGACGAGCAGGTGCGCCGTTGGGAGGTCGAGGGCAAGGTGCGCCGCTTCGAGCGCCACGAATTCGTGCACGTGGTCAAAGACGACAGTGGTCGCTGCGCCGGCATCGTGGCGATGGACCTGGCGACGATGAAGCTCGACGCTTTTCCGGCCGCCGCCGTCGCGCTGGCCACCGGCGGGCCCGGCATGCTGTTCGGCAAGTCGACCAACTCGATCGTCAACACCGGCACGGCGGCGTCGGTGGCCTATCAACAGGGCGCAATCTATGCCAACGGCGAATTCATTCAGGTGCATCCGACGGCGATCGCCGGGCCGGACAAGCGGCGGCTCATTTCCGAATCGCTGCGCGGCGAGGGTGCGCGCATCTGGGTGCCGAAGAAAAAGGACGACGACCGCGACCCCTTGAAAATTCCCGAGAGTGAGCGCTGGTATTTTCTCGAGGAGAAATATCCCAAATACAAAAATCTCGTGCCGCGCGATCTGGCCTGCCGCGAGATCTTCAACGCCGTGCGCACGCTCGGCCTGGGCGTCGGCGGCAAGGACGCGGTCTATCTCGACATCGTCAATCCCGACCGCGAGGTCTCGCACGGCCGCGGCCCGGACGAGATCGCCCATCGCGTCGAGGGCGTGGTCGAGATCTACGAAAAATTCATCGGCGACGATCCGCGGCAGACTCCCATGCTGGTGTTCCCGGCGGTTCACTACTCGATGGGTGGGCTGTGGGTCGACTACGACCAGATGACCAACATCACCGGTCTGTTTGCCGTTGGTGAGGTCGACTATCAGTATCATGGCG
>JBBQIO010000724.1:0-2686 GCA_038325015.1 Polyangia bacterium | reverse complement strand
TCGACGCGCGCCGTTTGTTTGGCGGCACCTGAGTCGCAACCGGCGCTTCCCATGAAGCTGTGCGACACCATCCTGCACGACCCGCGTACCTTCGCGCTGCTGCGGATCGTCCTCGGTTTGAGTGTCGCGCTCACGTCGATCTTTGCGCGCCACCGGCGGCCCGTCTGGGCCACCAGCGTGCTCTCGGGTCTGTACAACCGTCAGTCCTACGAGCCGGTCTTGAGCCTGACCAAAAGCTGGGACCTCGACCGGTTCGCCCGCCAGCTCGGTGCGCTCGACCAAGCGGTTGCGCACGCCTGGGCCGGGCATCACCGCGTGCTTGTGTTCGGCGTGGACTCCGATGTCGGTGGACAGAGCTATTTTACGCGGCTCATTGACTGGCTCGACCGCGCGCGCAAGAACGCCACACCGAACGGCAGCGCACATTTACGCATCGGCCGCCTCAAGCTCTATATTTTGCCGCCGCCCGCGTGAAATCCGACGGCGAGCGCGTCAAGCGGTTGACGCGGCGCCGGCAACCCCGTGATTTGTCCCAATGCGATCCGTGGCGCAGCGCTTGCTTCGTTGTCGGCTAGATGACTCTTCCGCCGGATCGCGAGAGCTCCCCAGCCGCTGGTTTGGCCTCGGTCGTGTTTCGGCCGTCGCTCGCTCCCTTGCGCCACAGCTTGCGCCGGTCGGTAGCGATGCTCGCCCTCTTCGGCTTCGGCGCGCTCCTCCTCGGACGGCTGTCGGCGGCGACTCATGGGGTCGCGCTGGCGCTGCTGGTGGTGGGCATGTTCGCCGTCGTGATCGCCGTCGGCTGGCAGCTACTTTACCGCCCGATCGCGCGCAGCATCGCGACGGTCGAGACCGACGTTTCGGCGATCGTGGACATGCGCAGCCGACTCAGTGAGCAGACCACCGCGGCCGAGGCCGCGAGCCGCGCCAAAAGCGAATTTCTCGCCAACATGAGCCACGAGATTCGCACCCCGATGACCGCCATCCTGGGCTACGTCGATCTCCTCGCCGAACCCGACGTTCCCCTCGCCGACCAGACCGATTACGTCCGGACCATCCGGCGCAACGCCGATCATCTCTTGCAGCTCATCAACGACATTCTCGACCTGTCCAAGATCGAAGCCGGACAGATGAGCGTCGAGCGCATCGTCTGCTCCCCGGCGGCGATCGCGCGTGAAGTGGTCTCGCTGCTGCGTCCACGCGCCGACGAAAAGGGGCTCTCGTTGGTGCTGCGCTTCGATGGCCCGATTCCGCGCATTATCCAGAGCGACCCGACGCGCTTGCGTCAGATCTTGGTCAACCTGGTCGGCAATGCGGTCAAGTTCACCGCTACGGGCAGTGTTGGCGTGACGCTGGCTCTGGACCAAAGCGGTCCGGTGCCGCGCCTGCGCTTCGCGGTCAAAGACAGCGGCATCGGCATGACGCCCACCGAGCAGAGGAGCCTGTTCCGGCCGTTTTCACAGTGCGACGCGAGCACCACCCGCCGCTACGGTGGCACCGGTCTCGGTTTGAGCGTGGCCATGCGGCTGGCAACCATGCTCGGCGGCACGATCACCGCTTCGAGCACGCCGCGCCTCGGCAGCTTGTTCATCGCCAGCGTCGAGACCGGTAGCCTCGATGGCATCGAGCTCGGGCAGGGATTGAAGGAGGCGGGCGAGGACGGCGCGGAGAATCCGCGCAACGCCGCGGCGATTCGCGGCCTGCTCGCCGGGCGCCGCATTCTCTTGGCCGAAGATGGCCACGACAATCGACGGCTGATCGCGCTCTATCTAGGGCGCGCCGGCGCGCACGTCGACCTGGTCGAGAACGGCCAGCTGGCGGTCGATCGCCTGATGCAAAAAGAGGCGCCCGGCTTCGACGCGGTCCTGATGGACATGCAGATGCCGGTGCTCGACGGCTATCGCGCCGCAACGCAGCTCCGCGGCCTGGGCTATCAAAAGCCGATTATCGCGCTCACCGCACATGCCATGGACGGCGATCGCCGGCGGTGTATCGAAGCGGGATGCGACGAGTATGCGACCAAGCCGATCAACCCCAAGACGCTGATCGCCACCATTTTGGGCCAGCTCAAGAGCCCAGTCGCGGCGCCGATGATCGAGCCCATTGAGCCCCAAGCGCGACCCGAGCTCCACAGCACCTACGCGGAGGACCCCGAGATGGCCGAGCTGATCGAGCAGTTCGTTCGCATGTTGCCCGAGCGCGTCGCGGTCATCGAGTCGGCGATCGCCGCGGGTGATATGGCGCTTCTCGGGGGGGCGGCGCATCAGCTGCGCGGCGCCGGCGGCAGCTTCGGCTTTGCCCCGATCACGACCGCTGCAGTGGAGGTCGAGGCAGCGATGCGCCAAGCCGATGCCCCCGACGCGCTGCGCGCGCGTACCCTCGAGCTGATCGCGATCTGTCGTTGTGCCAAGGTTCCGGTCCTGCACGATCTCTCGCTCTTGGCGGTGGCCTCGTGAGCACCGCCATTTTGGTCATCGACGACTCGCCCGAAATTCACGCCCTTCTCAAAGTACGGTTGCGCAGTGAGGGTGCAGATCTGCATCACGCGGCGTCGGGCGATGAGGGGCTGCAGGTGGCGCGCGAGCATCTGCCCGACGTCATTTTGCTCGACGTGGATATGCCCGGACGCTCGGGCTTCGACGTCTGCCAGGAGCTCAAGGGCGACCCACTGACCGCGGGGATTCCCGTG
>JBBQIO010000723.1:0-2690 GCA_038325015.1 Polyangia bacterium | reverse complement strand
TTTCCGCATAGAGGCGGGGTGATCGGTGCTCTAGCGGCGACCCCGGAGACCAACCTCCGCTTTGGCAACAGCCCCCGATCGACCTGACCAGGCCATCGAGATTTTTCGGAACGCGCCGGCGCAGCTCGGCGATGCGACCGGTGAAGACCAGTGAATAGACCAAGAAGAATTGAAACGTCGACATCTCCCAGGCGATGCCGCCGCATTTTTCACGGAAGATCGTCTCGGCCTCGCTCAAGCCGGCGAACGCGGCCTTCCAGCGCCCCTCGAGCGCCGCGGTCACCGCGCCGACGCCGCGTACCCAGCCGACAACATAGGGAGAGCCGACCTCTTTGCTCAGCGCCTTAGCGCGGCAAAGGATCTGCGCCGTGCGCTTGGCGGTGGCGCCGCCCGACGCGGAGGAGAACGCGGCTTCCAGCGCGAGGGCGCGCGCGATGCGAAATGGCTCGCCGGCGCGCAGCGCGAGGCGGAGGTGGACGGTCTGAAAATTGGCGCCGCGAATGGTGTCGACCATCCCGGGCACCCCGGCAACCGACCAGCACACGTCGATGCGGGTGATGTCGGCGGGCGAGATCGGGCACGAAGCGGGTCAGTCGATCTGGAACAGCCTGAGAAGGTCGCCGAGCGGAGCGGGCGGGCGGGATTCGGAGGCTTGTGTGGCCGGGGCGCGCTCGGCAGCTTGGGTCGGGGTCAGCTCACCCAAAAGAACGCTGCGCAGCGTCGGCACTAGCGAGGTGGCGATGCGCACGCAGGCGCGAAAATGGCCCTCCACTTCGCGCGGCTGGACGCTGCCGTCGGGGGCAAACGGCAGCACGCGGCGATAAGTGAGCTGGCGACTCGGCCCGAGGTCGAGGCCGGGCACTGGCAGGACGTGGTTGACGCGCACCACCGCGCTCTCGACGAGCGCAACCTGCGATTCGCCGATCTCGAGCGGCATCGATTGGATGAATTGCAACGAGCCCACCTCGTTTTGCCAGCGCAGAAGCTGCACGCCGCGAATCGCGTTCAGCTCGGTCGGGATGGCCACCAGCCCCTCGCCCTTGCTCTGATGCGCTACGCGTTGCTGCTCGAGGAACAGGAGCAGCTCGCCGAAGCTGCGGATCAAAAGAAGTCTTCGGCCATGTGGAGCAGGCTCGACGCGCCGTCGGCAATGCCGCTTCCGACCGAGGCGGCGCCATTCCACGCTTCGCTCGCGACATGCGCGGCGCCGGCGACTGCGACATCGCCCATGCCGAGGACCGCGCCGATTTCGCCGGGCACGCCCATCTCGGTCACGCTGTCGACGTAGCTGCTCGCACCGCTCCAGGCCTGGCTTGCCGCGTCGCTCAAAAAGCTGCCCGCGCTCTGGGCGCCCTGTTCGATCCCCGACGCGGCGTCGCCGACCGAGCTCCAGCTCTTTGCGCTGTCCAGGAAGTTGCCGATGCCACTTTCCGCCTGGCCGGCGGTGTTCTCGGCCCAGTCGACCGCGTCGACGCCGGCCACGCGGGCGCCGAAAAATCCCTGCAGGCCGTGGGCGTAGCTCTTCGCCTGATCGGTGTATTGGTCGCCGTGGCTCGACATCTCTTGGCTGACGTCGGTGACCAGGCCCTGGTCCGCGGCGTGATAGTCCTTCATGCCGTCCCAGGTGAACATGTCGTGGCCGTGGTTAACCAAATCGTAGGCGCCGTCGTGTTTCTCGGCCGCGGCGTCGAGCCCGTCGACCGGCTGGTAGCGCGGGTCGCTGGCGAATTTCGGATCGCTGGTCTCGTTGTAGTTGGGATTGAGCGCGCGCTGCTGCGCGACATAGTCGGCGTTCTCGGTGAGGATCCGATTGCCCGGCCCGGCGAAGTTACCGTACGACGACTGGCGATGGATGTCGTCGAGGATGCCGCTGCCGCTGCGCCAATCCGACTGCGACGGGTCGAGCACCGGGTGGGAGGCGTCGTACGGGGTGCTGGCGAAATCGTGATCCGGCATTCGAGTTCCACGGTCATTGTACAGGAGTGTTGACTCTTTTTGACGGGAAATTTCCGTGCGCGGGACGGCTTCGGTAAGATTCAGTCGTGGCCCTCGACAAACATTACTTGGTGCAGCAGCTGGCGGCGCAGTTGCGACAATCGGACGAGGTGGCGCGACGCGCCGGCGAGGAGGCGCGCGAAGCCGCCCGCTCGATTCAAACAGAGTCGGAAAAAAAAGAGGACGGCCGCGCGGCCATCGAATACGGCAGCCTGGCCACCGGGCAGACGGCGCGCTCGCGCAAGATGCAGGAGGAGCTGGCGCAGCTGGCGGCGTTCTGGAATCGCGGTGTGCCGCCCTTTTCGCCGACCAGCCCGGTCGCCCTCGGCGCCATCGTGGATATCGCGGTCGATGGAGAACACGGTGCCGAGGAGCGAACGTTTTTCGTGCTTCCTGTGGGCGCGGGCACCGAGATCACAGGCCCCGGCGGCGACGGCTTTCTGTCGGTCATCACGCCGGCCTCGCCGGTCGGGCGAGCGCTGATGGGCTGCCGCGCCGGCGACGAGATCGACGTCACGATCAACCGCGAAACCCGAAGCTGGCGCCTGGTCGAAGTCAGCTAGTGTGCTGTCCGGTTAATTGTGTGGATCTTGCGGCTGCCGGATCGGCTCGGGCGCAAGGCGCGCTGTCCGACGAATACTGTCTGTATTTGAGGGCAGTGCAACGCAGCGAGCGAGTCGAGGCGGCTGTCGAAA
>JBBQIO010000722.1:0-2699 GCA_038325015.1 Polyangia bacterium | reverse complement strand
TCGTGCGGCCGGAGGTCGAGGCGCTCTTGCATCCGTTGCCCAACCTCGCGCCCGATGATGGCCAGCTTCTCCTCGGTCGCTTTGAGCGCCGCCGTAAGCTCGTCTTCGCGGTAGCGCGGGTCGCCCGAGCGCTGATGGCGGCGCGCGGACAGAACCGTCTCCACCTCGGCGAGCGACGGATGGTCCGACGCAGGACGCAACTTGGTCTGCTGCAGATCGCGCAACAGGCGCTCGGCTAAAAGCCAGATTTGCTTGAGCTCGAGATCGAGCCATTCGTGACTGACAAAGGTCTGCCCACCGCCACCGCCGCCGTCGCCGGCAGCGGGCTTTGTTTCGTCTTTGTCTTTTGCTTTGGCCACGTTCTATCCGCCTTCCACGCTTGTGGGCATCATTTCCGGGGTTGAGCTTTTTGTCATCAGGATCGTGCGAGCTGCTGCTCACCGTGTGTCAGGCCGTCCTGCCGGTCGAACAGGGCGACCCGTCGCTGCAACGCCACGATCGCGTCGATCCCGTTGAGATCGCCGCTGCCACTGGCCTTGATCCCGCCCGTGGCGACGCGACCCGACGCGGTCTGCGGGCCGCGGTTGTGCAAGAGTGAGCCGGCGACCAGCCGCTGTGTGAAGCGCTCCCAGCGACGATTGCTGGCCGTGAAGAGCGCGGCGCACAGCCCGTGCCGGCCGCGGTTGCAGCGTGCGATCGCGTCGTCGAGGTCGTCGACCGACTCGACCGCTAGGTCGGGACCGAACAGCTCTTCGTCGAGATACGCCGCCGCGCGCACCGGATCTTCGACCAGGCGCACCGACGGCGTGATGAACCAACCGGGTTGACGCTGCTCGCCGCCCAAAAGAGTCCGCACGCCGCCCTGGGTAAGCGCCGCCGTCCGCGCGACGAACCGTGCAAGCCGGGCCCGCGAAAACATGGGGCCAGAAAAAAAATCAGGTCCGGCGCCGAATTTCAGCTTCAAGGTCTCTTCGACCAGCGCCGCGGTGAAGCGCTCGGCGACATGCTTGTGCACCAGCACTCGACTGAGCGACAGGCAGCGCTGGCCGGCGGTGGCAAACGCAGCCTGCACGATCTCGCGCACCGCGGACGGCAGGTCAGCATCGTCGAGGACGACGGCGGAATTCTTGGCCCCTTGGTGGCGAATCAGCCGAGTCGCGGCGCCACACTGAGCGCGCACTTGGTCGCCGTTGGCTTCGCTGCCGATGAAGACCACCCCATCGACGCGTGCGTCGCTGGTCAACGCGCGTCCGACCTCGGCGTCGCCGTGAACCATGTTGAAGATGCCGGGAGGCAGGCCGGCTGCGGCGAGAATCTCGGCATAGATTTGCGCGCTCGCGATCGACAGCGGGCTGGGCTTCCAGACCACGGTGTTGCCGGCGGCGAGGGCGGCCAGGATGTGGGTGTGGCTGACGCCGAGCGGGGTCATCGCCGGGCCGAGAACGACCACCACACCGAGCGGTCGGTGAGCGATGCGTGCGGTCGGATGCGCGCGGCGGTCGGTGATCAGCGCGGCGGCATTTTCCACCACGCCCCGCAGCCGGCCTAAAAGCCCACTGAGCTCGCGCTCGCACTCCCACGCGGGCCGGCCGAGCTCACGCTGCAGCATCGCCAGAAGCTCGGGCGAACGCACCGAAAGCGGGGTCTCGATGCGGGCCAGGGCGGCCAAGCGCGACTCGAGGTCGAGGGTGCCCCAGGCCGCGCTTGCCGAAAGCGCGCCCGTCAAGGCCGCATCGACGTCGTCGGCACCGACGGGAAACTCGCCGATGAGGTCGGACGGGTCGGCGGGCGAACGCACCTCGACCACCGAGGTCGCAGTCTGTGCAGGGGTAAAGTGGCCGGTCACGAACCGTCCCCGTGCCACCATCACCGATCTCCCGACACCCGCCATCGCGCGGACGTTATCACGATCGCCAGGTCGACGGTCATTGGCTGTATGGTAGCGGCCGGGTCCGTGAGAAGGAGAAGATGCATGGCGCAGGGCAAAAGGCGCAGCTGGATAGGGTTGGCGGCAGGAGGGGCGTGGGCCCTGTTTTTGGCGGCGGGCACGCGCGCTGAAGCGGCGGACGCGCTGCCGCTGCCCCAGGTGCTGGAGCGCGCGCAAAAGATGATGGCGCCGCGGGCTACGCCGCTCGTCTGCCATATGACGTTGCAGCAGGAGCTCCGCGACGGCCACGGCAAGGTCGAGGATTCGGAGCGACGCGAAGCGGAGATGACCGCGCTCGGCGATTCGCAGGACATGCGCACGACGCGCATGTGGAAGAACGGCCAGGAGCTATCGCCACAAAAACTGGCGGAGGAGCAGAAAAAAGAGCTCAAGAATAAAGATAAAAAAGACGATTTCAGCCAGAATCTTGAGCCGCTCGACGCGCGCAACTTCCCGCACCAGACGTTCACGCTCTTGCGCATGGACACGCTGTGGGGCCACGCGGCGTACGTCGTGGAGGTGGGGGCCAAGAAGCCGGCGCGGGACATCTCGGCGGGAACCATCTGGATCGATGCCGAGCGTTTCTTCGAGCTCAAGAGCGAGCTGTCGCCGACCAAAAAACCCAAGTTCACCTACTGGATGCGGATGCAGGAGCAGAACACGCTCAATGCCAAAGGCGAAGTCATCCCGACGGCGATGTACATCTCGGGGGCCGGCGGCTTCATGTTCATCCATAAGCAGTTCGACCTACAGATCCATTGGAGCGGCTGCA
>JBBQIO010000721.1:0-2707 GCA_038325015.1 Polyangia bacterium | reverse complement strand
GCGCACGGGTGCGCTTTGAGCCTCGCCGCAGGGCGCGGTCGAGGTGAAACAGCAGCTGTTTTAAAACATCCTTCGCGATTGCTTATTTGGGATCAGCCCGCTCGTCGGGGCGACCCTCGGGCGACAGGTACGGCCTGAGCGTCCCGAAAAAAGATCTGCTTCTCCTCCCTTTTACGGGGCCCCCCCGCGAAGTCAAGCGAGAAAGCGGTTACGCGCGGCTGGCCGAGGTCAGGCCGGCCTGGTCGCTGCCGTCTGTCGGTCATTGACAGAGACCCGCTCTCCGACGGCGAAGTTGCCTCGCGCATCACGCTTCAGGTAGCCCGCCGGGGCTTCGAGGTCGTGTCCGAACAAAAGCAACCAGCGCTCCTCGAGTGCACGCGTCAAGAGGTGCCGCTTGGTCTCCAGCGTGGCCACCACATCGAGGTCGTAGCCCATGATGAACGGCAGCCGCACATGCAGCGCCGTCGGCACGACGTCGCCGAAGAAGATCGCGCGATGGCCCGCGCCGTCGTCAAACACCACCGATTGATGATGGCGCGTGTGACCTGGCGTCGGCACCACGCGCACGCCGGGGGCGACCTCGGCCTCGCCCTCGACCAGCTGCACCAGGCCGGCCTCGACCAACGGGGCAAAATTTTCCGCCAGGTAACTAGCCCGATTGCGCTCGTGCGGATGGTTGGCGTCGTCGAGCTCGCCCCTTTGAATGATGTGCCGAGCGCGGGGAAACACCGGCACCAGTGCCCCGGACGCGCTCCTTTTGGTCGCGCCTCCCGCGTGATCGAAGTGCAGGTGGCTCATGATCACGACGTCGATCGAATCGGCGGCCACGCCGAGCGCGCGTAGATTGCTCTCGATCGACTGGTCGTGATCGATGCCGTAGATCTCGCGCTCCTTGGCCGGGAATTTGTCGCCATTGCCGGTCTCGACCAGGATGCGCTGGCCGCCGCTTTGGACCAAAAGGCAGTTGGTCGCGTACTGCACGCGGTTTTGGTCGTCGCACGAGACGAGGCGATTCCACACCGTCTTGGGCACCACGCCGTGCATGGCGCCGCCGTCGAGCCGAAAGTTGCCGCCATTGACCAACGTGAGATCGAGCTCGCCGAGCTTCATGTCTCAAAGGTAGCAGGTCGCAGCGGTGCGCAAGGTCAGCCCTCGGCCAGCATCGGCTTGACGTGGTACGTGGGCCGACTGGTTGCCAGATCGTAGTGCGTCTGAAGATTGAGCCAAAACTGCGGCGTTGTTCCAAAGGCTTCGGCAAGCAGCCACGCCGTCTCAGCGGTGATCGACCGCTTGCCACTCACGATCTCGTTGACCCGCTGAAGCGACGTTTTGAGATGCGCAGCGAGTGCGGTCTGAGTCACTTTGCCAGGCCGCAAAAATTCCTCGCGAAGCACTTCACCGGGATGTACTGGCGCCATGGTGGTGCGTTTCATGTCGCGCTTGATCATGTCCGGCTCCTAGTGTCCTAGTGATAGTCGGCGAAGAGAACCTCATGCGCCCCTTCGCGGTCCCACCGAAAAATGATGCGCCACTGGTCATTGACGCGTAACGAATGGTAGCCCTTCAGCGTCCCCTTCAGCGCTTCGAGTCGGTTCGACGGCGGGACCCGCAAGTCCGTGAGCTCTTCTGCAGCGTCCACCATGGCTAGCTTGCGTTGCGCCGACCGGATGACGTCGGGCGGAACTTTTCGCAACTTCAACGAGGGGGCACCGTAAAACAGATCTGCGGTGACCTCGTTGCGAAACGAGCGTATCACTACCGCAGTCTAATTTCTTCATGCATTCACGTCAAGCATGAAGAACGTGAATCTTGCGGTGGCGCAGCTATCGGTGTGGCGGCAGCTGCAGGAAGTGGCGCCGCAGCTCGGGCGGCAGTCGGTCGAGCGGCGGCGCGCTGGCGATCAGCGGCGCCAGATCGACGCTGCTGTAGGTCTGCCAAAACAGCACCCGTTTGCCGTCGAGGCGGCCGCTCGCCGCATCGGCCAAAAGGCGCGCCATCACCTTACCGGTGTAGGTCGTCTCGCAGTGCAGACCGACTTCGTGTGCGCGCGCTACGGCCGCCTCCGACGCTGCCGTGGAGCGGCCGTAGCGGCCGCCAAACTGATCGTGCGCGACCTCGAAGGGCACCGGAGCGACCTTGACGCCGAGGAGTCGCTGCGTCGCCCGCGCCAAGCGTCGCGTACGCCAACCGTTGGCGGCGATGCGCTCGACTACCCGCACCGCGACGATGCGCGTCGGCAGGCCGGCCAGCCCGAGCGTCAGGCCGGCGACCGTTCCGCCCGAGCCGAGCGCGACATAAATGAGCTCGGGGCAGGGCAGCTCCCCGTCGGCGATTTGCGCGCGCAGCTCGAGGCCGGCGTCGACGTAGCCCAGGGTACCGACCGGCGATGAGCCGCCGGCGGCGATGAAGTGGGTGCCCGGTCGGCGCGCCATCTTGTAGAGCGCCCACGGCACGCCGAGATAACCGCCTGTGGCATGCAGCTCGGCGCCGCATGCTGCATCGCACACTATTTGCTCGCGCACATGGTCGTTGACAGGCTGCGGAAAGACCACGGCCTCGGCGCCGAGCCCGCGCTCCTTGGCATAGATCGCCGTCGCCAGCACGTGATGCGAGCCGATGCCGCCCAAGGTCGCGACGCGCAAAGCGCCGGCCGCTGCCGCCTCGCCGAGCAAAAATTCGAGCTTGCGTACTTTGTTGCCGCCGTACG
>JBBQIO010000720.1:0-2714 GCA_038325015.1 Polyangia bacterium | reverse complement strand
CGCCAAAGGCGGTGCCGCATGGTCGCCGCTGACTCAGACGGTGACGTTGGTTCCCGGCGATGTCAGTGTAGTCAGCGCGATGCCGCCGGATCCGGCCGTGGTCGAGGCGCCGCCAGTGGGCGTGGGCTCACCACCGACCGGGCTGGCGACCGGCACGCTGGTTCTTTCGGCACCCTCCGCGCGCGACGTGTTTGTCGATGGCTCCGAGCTCCCCGAGGGGGCATGGCGCAAGCCGATTCCCTTGCGCGCCGGCGTCGCCCATGACATTCGCGTGGTCAGCACCGACAGCCGCGAAGCGCGACTCGCGGTCACGCTTGCCGCGGGTCAAGAGTTGACTCGCTCGGCGCAATTCGCGGCCGTCGCCAAGGCGACGCTGCACATCAGCACCGACCCGCCTGGCGCCGAGATCGCCGTCAACGGCAAGCGCGCCGGGCTCAGCCCGGTCGACGTGACGGATATCGACACTGCACACCCCGCGCGCTTGACGGTGCGCCACCACGGCTTCGTGCCGGTGGTCAAATACGTGACCTTCGACAAGGGGATGGAGCAGTCGCTTGAGTTCAAGCTCGGGGCCACGGGCGGTGGCGCAGGCTCGGCGGTGTCGGATCCATCAGCGCCCAAGTTGATTCCGACGCTCGACTCCGACACGCCGCCCCTCGATCAGTCGACGAAGGTGGCCAGCTCAGCGACGGAAAATGGCTTTCTGGTGGCCAACACCCAGCCATGGGCGCGCGTCTTCGTCGACGGCAAGGACACCGGCAAGACCACGCCTATCGCGCCGCGCGCCAAGATTTCGCTCAAGCCCGGCAGGCACGTCGTCACGTTCGTGGCCAACGGCAAGAAGTTCAACTTCGACGTGGTCGTGCACGCCAACGAAGACACGCGCCTCATCAAGCAGCTCGTCGACAGCAACTGAATCAAGGCGCCAAAAACCTGCCGCAATAGTGCTAGAACCCCGCCGTGATCGTCATGCGGGTTCCGCGCGCGTTTCGCCTCCTGGCGCTCCTGGGCGTATTGCTCGGATCGTGGAGCGCGCTCTATGCGTTCATGCACGTGACCGAGCTGCTGGTCAGTCGCGACCAGTTCATCAACGCCTACCGAGACGCCGATCTCGCGCCCACCATCACCGACGAGAGCGCCGACGCGCGACGAGCGCGTCTAGAGCAGGTCGCCGATGCGCTCTACTCGCGCCGCGGCGCCGCGCTGCCCCTGGCGATCGCCGACTGCGTGCTCTCGGCGCTGCTGTTCGTGGGCTGCTTTCGCGCGCTGCGGCTGTCGCTCTGGGGAGTGCAGACCTGGGGCTTCGCCTGCTTGATTTCGATTCCCTATCAGCTCCTCGACGGGATTCGCTTCGCGCTGGAATCGCGCGACCTGTCGCTGTTGGTGCAGCAGCCGGTCAGTGCGCTCTTGGTCGTGGGCGTCGCGCAGGTGGCGCTGTGCGTCGCCTATTACGCGGTGTGCATTCTGTATCTAAGGAGGAGTCGGCTGGTGCGGGCGCTGTTCGTGGAGCAGGCGCAACAGGCTCGGTAGGGCTGGTTACGCGCGCAAAAAGCGCAGGATCGGCTTGGCGAACGGCAGGGCCGACGCCATCAGCATCACGCCGGCAAAGCCCAGCAGCACCGACGGCAGCTGCACCATCGGGGCAAATCCGCCCAGCACGCTGACCGCGCCGGCGCTCAGCTGCATCGGTGCCTGACCAACCAGCGCCAATGCGACACTCCCGACACCGGTGCCGAACAGCACAATCGCGCCAGCGGTGCGTGCGCGCAACAGACCGACGATTCCGACCAGCGTCAGACCGCACAGGATCATCCCCTCACCTGGATTGGGCCGCAGGGCGAACATCACCAGCGCGGGCAGCGAAGACGCCGCGCGGGTCACGGAGCGACGCACGCGAACCACGCCCTCGTCATCGAGCTTGAACCGCTCGCGCCAGCCGGCCTGCGCCTCATAGGAGGCGGCCATTCGCTCGCCCGCCAGGCACAGCGCAATCAGGCCGTGCATAGCGCCGAAGATCACCAGCGCCGGAGGCAGAGACGCGCGCATGGTGACGAAGGCCCACCCGGCCATCGACAATCCCCAGTAGCCGACGCCAATCGCCACCCAGCGGCCGAAAAACCACTCCGCCGCCGCGCCGAAAAAGGTGACCAGATAGATCACGGTCAGCCCAGTGAACATCGGCACGAGCTCAGGCAGCTCGGTGCGGGCTGACAACGTGATCAGTAAGAAAAACGACGAATAGAACCCGAGAAAGAGAAGCGCTATCGCTTTGCGCTCACCCACCAGGCCGATCGCTCCAAGTCGCTGCTCCCACGCTGGTAGCTTCATTGGTCTCTCCTTCTTCTCTCCGAGCCTTTAGTATACGGCCAGCCGCATTCGGCGCCGCCTTTTTCATGACCCCTACCCGTGACCACATGCTGTCGGTCCCAGGCGCCGAGCTTTTCGTCGCTGAGCTCGGCTCGGCCGAGGCGCCGCCGCTCCTCGTGCTGCATGGCGGCCCGGGGGCGCACCACGACTATCTGCGCCCGCAGCTCGACGCCCTCGGCGATGGCAGCCGTTGGCGCGTCATCTACTATGACCAGCGCGGCAGCGGCCGTTCGCCGCTCGCCCGGGGAGCGCCAGCGGGAAGCGCCCTCGATCACGTGGCGGACGTCGATGCGGTGCGGCAGGCGCTCGGCGTCGAGGCGGTGGATTTGGTCGGCTCCTCCTGGGGC
>JBBQIO010000719.1:0-2715 GCA_038325015.1 Polyangia bacterium | reverse complement strand
AATCTCCGCGCGCCCGCTGTGGTTGTCATCGCTGCGCACGCGCTGGCCGGTGATGTTGACCAGAAGCTCGTCCTGGTCGATGGCCAGCCGCTCGGCAGCGACCAGCTGGTTGTAGATGTCGAGCGCGCGATCGCGCGCGCCCAAAAGCGTGGCCTCATCGGCGCCATGTTGTGACGCGCAGTGCAGATGCATGACGGCGGGTCCCGGCCCGCCCGCGCCGGGCGGTGCCACCAGCATGGCGGCGACGTCGAACTTCAAGATCCGCGGCAGCGCGCGCGTGATGAGCTCGAGTAACTGCCCGTACGACTGCGGCGCACCGGCCTGCGCCGAGATCTCGACCAGCACGCTCATCGCGTCGAGCCGCCGCTCCATGCGCGCCAGGAGCAGGGTCCGCTCGTGCCGCAGCGATACGGCTTCGAGCGCGTTGCGCACCGTCATTAACAGGTCGGGCGTGTTCCACGGTTTGGTCAGGTAGCGATAGACCTGCTGTTCATTGATCGCAGCGATCAGGTCTTCGGGGTCGCTGTACGCGGTCAAAAGGATGGAATGAAGGTCGGGCTGAAGCTTGCGCGCCTGGCCGAGCAGCTCGAGGCCGGTCATGCCGGGCATCTTCTGATCCGTGATCAAAAGATCGATGCGGTAGGCGCGCAGCACTTCGAGCGCGAGCGCCCCCGACGGGGCGGAGTGCACCTCGTAAAAGGGCGAGAACGTCCGAACCAGGAGGTCCAGGATGATCTGCTCGTCATCGACCACGAGCAGCCGCGACCTGCCTTCGGTCTGTGGCATCGGTACCCCTTCGCACCAAATCTTACCACGGTTTTTCCGTCCGCTCGGGCCGATTCACGGCGCAGTCTGGTCGCGGATTTGCCGCTCGTTTTGACGTTCTTTTGCGTCGTTTTGGCAGGGAGTCGCTGTGATATGATTTTTCGCTCCGAGGTACGACTTCTGACCCAGCACGCGCCCGCGAGGTCCAATGGATTCCGGAATTCTTGCCGCACTCGCACTGCTCGAAGCTGAGCCGGACCACGCCGAAGCGCTGGCGGAGCTGTACGCGTTGGCGGAGGGCAAAGGAGTACCGGCAGCCACCGTTGAGCTACGCCGTGCGGTCGACGAGGCGCGACGGCGCCACAAAGAGCGCGGCGACTTCGAGCTGGTCGTGCGCCTGGGTCAGGTCGAGCTGCAGTGGGAACAGGATCCGGGTGCGCGCGCCGACCTGCTGCTCGATCAGGGGCGCATCCTCAACGACGATCTTCTCGACGATGCGCGCGCGGTCGCCGCCTTCGAAGCGGCCTTGGTCGAGCGGCCCAAGGACGAGGCTGCCGCGGACGCGTTGGCCCACATGGCGCTGGTCCGCGACAACTGGAAAAAGATCGTCAAGAAGTACCTCGACGAGGCCAAGGACGCGACCGATCGCCAGCTGGCGACGTCGCTCTATCTTTCGGCCGCCGAGACCTACGCGCGCTACGACAGCGAGGGCAAGGCCAAGGGACAGGGCAAGCCCAAAGAGGTCAGCGAGCGCGTCGAGAGCAACCTCAAAAAGGCGCTCGAAACCGACCCGCGCAATGGCAAGGCGGCCAAACATCTGGAGCTCCTTTATCGCACCGAAAAGCGCTGGGAGCCGCTCGCGCTGCTCCTCGGCGAGCGCGTCGAGCTGGCGACGCGAAAAGAGGATCGGGCCAGTGCTTATCTGCTGCTGGCCGACGTTCAGGCCAAGCGGCTCGGCAAGCGCAACGACGCCGCCGAATCGTACAAAAAGGCGCTCGGGATCGATCCGTCGAGCGCGCAGGCATTGGGCGCACTGATCGATTTTTACACCGCCTCGGAGGATTGGCAGGCGCTGATTCGCGTCTACGAAAACGCGCTACGCGCCCGGCCGCGCGGCGAGCCCGAGATCGGCATGCTGCTCCAGATCGGCATGGTCTGGTGGAAGAAGATCGGCAACCTCGAGAGCGCCGACGAGTACTGGAAGCGTGTGCGCAAGGCCGACCCGGCGCAGCCGGTGATGATCGAATTTTACCGGCAGCTCTATGCCAGCGATCCGGCCAAGCTGGTGCCGATTCTGCAACAGGCGCAAAAAATCGAGAGCGACCCGGCCCGCCGCTCCGAGCTCGGCATCGACATGGCGCAGCTCGCCGAGCGCGCCGGCACCGTCGATAAAGCGATCGAGCTGTGGAAGGCGGCGTGGAAGGCAGAGCAGTCGGAGCGGGCGCTCGCTTCGCTCAAGCGGCTCTACGAGAAAACCGAAAAATGGAACGCTCTACTCGATCTACTAAAAGAGCGACTGGAGGCGATTCCGCGCGACGATGTCGACGCGCGCGTCGCCGGCTTGCTCGAGATCGTGGCCATCTACCGCGATCGCCTGGCGCTCGATGTGATGGTGCTCAACACCTACAACAACATCTTGACGTTGCGCCCCGACCATCCGGGCGCGCTCGCCGCGCTGGCGCAAAAATACGAAGCGCTGGGGCGCTGGAACGAGCTCATCGGCATCCTGCAGCGGACCGCGGACGTGTCCGGCGACAACGCGGAAAAGGCGCGCCTCCTCGGGCGCATCGCCGGCCTGTGGATCGAAAAGTTCAGCAACTTCAATCAGGCGGTCAAACCGCTCGAAGAGCTGTACGCACTTGATCCGAGCGACCAGACCACGGCCAATCGACTGCGCGACATCTACACGCGGCGACGGGCTTGGCGGGCGCTCCTCGATCTCGAGCGCAA
>JBBQIO010000718.1:0-2717 GCA_038325015.1 Polyangia bacterium | reverse complement strand
GGCCGACTGCGCGACGAGCGGGGCCATCTTTCGACGCATGTCGAGGAGCTCTATTGCGTGACCGACGATCCCGAACAGCATCACGATCTGTCGGCCACCCGCGCCGATATGCTGCAAAAGATGCGCGCCGATTTTGCGCGTTTGGCGCCCAGCTTGCCGGAGGGGCCGCACCCGGTCGTCCACCTGCGCGTCGACCCGGCATCGCGTGGCCACCTCATCGAGGGGACGATTCGCACCACCGGTCAGCTGCTCGTGCAAAAGGTGCAAGGCGGCGAGGTGCGGGCGGTCGATGCGTCGAGCATCTCCGTGCATCTGCGGGCGGGCGCGACGCTCGATGTTCGTGCCGAGCCTCCGGATGCGGCGATTTCTTTTGCACTGCAGCAGGACGGCGTGCCGATCGAAGCGCGCGCGCTGTTGCTCGGGCGCTTCGGATTGCCGCTTCTCGCCGGCGTCGTCGGGGAGGGCGACAGCAGCGTGACCTGGCCGGTGCGGATCGAGCCGGGGCAAATGGGCTGGCTCGACGCGAGCGAGGCGCCGGTCATCGCTCATGATGGGGGGGTGCTAGTCTGGCGCGATCCGACGCGGCTTTCGGCGTTGACCAGCTCGACCAGCGAGAGCGGCAGCGAAGTGGCGGGCATGATGCGCAAGTGGGGCTACGCGCAGGGCAGCAAGTAAAACCAGCAACTGGCAGTCATCGGGATAGTGGCCGTCGAAGACGATGGTGTCGTGGCTGCTGTGGTCGACAACCTTAAAGTGCCAGTGCGCTTTGCCGTGCGCGACATAGAGAAAAATGTCGGCGAACGCCGGATGTGGCGCACCGGCGGCAATCGCGCGTTTCCATGACCGCCCACGATGTATTTCTGCTGACCTTCAGCCTTGTCGCGCCGGCGGCGATATTCGGCCCGCTCTTCGTCGGACATTCCCATCGCTCGATTCTATCAGCGCGCGCGGGGTTGACACCCTCTGAGAGCGCGCCGCAAAGTCCCGCCATGATCGATCCCCGCCTCCTCCGCGAACAGGCCGACGAAGTGCAGCGCATCTACCGTGAGCGACTGTTCGACGAAGCCGCCGCAAACACGGTCGTCGAAGCCGTCACCGCCGACGAGAAGCGCCGCGCGTTGGTGCAGCGCGTCGACGAGCTCAAGCAAAAGCGCAACGTCGAATCGACGGCCGTTGGGCGTGAAAAAGATCCCGAAAAGCGCGCCGCGTTGATCGCCGCGATGGACAATTACAAGGGTGCGATCGGCGAGCTCGATCACGAGATTGCCGCGCTCGACGCAGAGCTGCGCCGCCTCCACTTGCAGCTGCCCAATCTACCCGATCCGTCGGTTCCTTCCGGCCGGAGCGATACCGAAAATCGCGTCGTCGCCGAGCACGGCCAAAAGCGGCTGGCCGATGCCGGCTTTACGCCTTTGCCGCACTGGGAGCTGGGTGAGGCGCTCGGCATCATCGACTTCGAACGCGGGGTCAAGCTGTCGGGCTCGCGCTTTTACCTGTTGAAGGGCGCCGGCGCCCGTCTGCAACGCGCGCTCATCACCTGGATGCTCGCTGTGCACATCGAGCAGGGCTACACGGAGATCTACCCGCCCTACATGGTCAAGGGCGAATGTCTGGTCGGCACCGGCCAGCTGCCGAAATTTGCCGATACCGTGTACCGGGACGTCGAGGAGGATTTTTATTTCGTGCCCACCGCCGAGGTGCCGGTGACCAACATGTACCGCGACGAGGTGCTCGACGCGGCCAGCCTACCAATCAAGCACGTCGCGTACACCGCGTGTTTCCGCCGCGAGAAGATGGCGCACGGCAAGGACACGCGCGGCATCAAGCGCGGCCATCAGTTCGATAAGGTCGAGATGGTCAAGTTCGTCGCGGCCGAGACGTCCAACGCCGAGCTCGATGCGTTGGTCAAAGACGCCGCGGTGATCTTGGAACAGCTCGGGATCGCCTATCGATTGATCGAGATGGTCACCGGCGACCTGTCGTTTTCGGCCTGCAAAAAATACGATCTGGAGGCTTGGGCTCCGGGCTGCAACGAGTGGCTGGAGGTCTCGTCGTGCTCGAGCTTCGGCGATTTTCAGGCGCGGCGCATGATGATCCGCGCCAAGGCCGGCAGCGAAAAGGGCAAGCCGCAGCTCGTCCACACGCTCAACGGGTCGGGATTGGCGCTGCCGCGTACGCTGATCGCCGTGCTCGAGAATTACCAGCAGGCGGATGGCAGCATCGTTGTGCCCGAGGTGCTGCGCCCGTACATGGGCGGCCTCGAGGTGATCAAAAAGTAAGGCGGATGCCCGCGACGCCGCCGCCCGGCACCGACGAAACGTAGGGCAAGACCTGCTCGGCGCGGCGCCACTTCAACGTGTCGATGTTGTCCTGGCCCATGATCCAAAGTGCGGCGCCTGGAATCGCGAGCGCCAATCCGAACACGCCGGCAAACGAGCCGGCCACCAATTCGCTGACCTCGTCGCCGAAATTTTGTTCCGCGCGCAAGCTGTAGGTCAAAAGTACGCCGCCCAAGAGCGCCGCCGCGAGCCCCGGGACAGCCAGGCCGATGCCGATGTTGCGGCGCAGGCGGGCGCGCGCGATGGCGTGGTCGAGCTGCACCGGGTCGAGCTTGACCGGCGCCAGCTTGTCCGAGTCGGCGAACGCCGGCAGCGACGACGACAGGCTCGCCAAGAGCAGCAGGACGACCGTTTTGCGACCGTGGTTCATGCGCTCGT
>JBBQIO010000717.1:0-2720 GCA_038325015.1 Polyangia bacterium | reverse complement strand
TCGGCCGGTTGCGCTGGACAACCGAAGTGAGCACCACCACCTCCATCCGGGCCGGAGAGGATCCCGAGCCCGAGGTGGTGGCCGAATGTGTGCCGTTGAAGCTTTTGCCCGCGCTCGGCTCATCGGAACCGACGCTCTGGCATCGGGCGGACCTGAGCGCATCGGTGTCCGAGGACGTCGCGCCGGTGCGCATTGCGCTCGACGGTGCCTGGGTCGACGAGGCCGCCGCTTCATCGCTGGCGAGTACGGCGGGCAACCAAAGGTGCAAGGAGACGCTGACCGTCGTCGGGTGGGCGACTCGCGTTCCAGCGACGGCCGAAGCGGCTCCGGCCCTGTGCCGCGGCGCCGGCGAGCAGGTCCGGGTCGTCGGCTCGAACGATCCGCTGCTGATTCTCGGCGGCACGCGCGTGGAGGTTCTGCGCGCGCTCCGCTTCGATATCGCGCTTCTCGGCGGCGCGCTGGCGCTGTCCGCGGGAACGGCGCTGCTCGCGCTCGGCTAACGGCGCTCGACTCGGCCTGCCGTCGCGGTGTACTACTGCCGGCCATGAATTCGGATCGCCTACGTGTCCTTTCGCTCAACATCTGGAATCGGCAAGGCCCCTGGGCCGAACGGCTCCCCATCATCCAACAGCTTCTACAAAGCCTCGACCCGGACGTCGTCGGTCTGCAAGAGGTGATGCACCTGGACGGTGCGCCCGAGGATCAAGCGCAGGAGGTCGCTCGCGACCGCCCCTACCATGTCGCATTCGCCAGCGCGTGGCACATCGGCAACGGGCTGCAGTTCGGCAACGCAGTCCTTTCACGCTACCCGATCACGACGGCGCAATCGTTTCCGCTGCCCGGTGAATCGGGCGAAGAGACGCGTTCGTTGCTCTACTGCGAGCTCGATACACCATTCGGAAAAGTGCCGTTTTTCAATACCCACTTGAACTGGCGGCTTGACCATGGGCACGTGCGTGAGCGTCAGGTCGCCGCCATCGTCGACGAGGTGCAGCGACTCGCGCCGTCGACCGGCTTTCCGGCCATCTTGGTTGGCGATTTCAACGCCGAGCCGGATTCCACGGAGATCCGCTACCTGAAGGGACTCACGTCGCTGCGCGGTCGGTCGGTCTATTTCGGCGACTGTTTCGGCGCCGTCGGACAGGGACCGGGCTACACCTTCAGCCGCGCCAACCGGTTCGCCGCTTCGGTTGCCGAGCCCAATCGCCGCATCGACTACATCTTCACCCAGGGACCCGATCGCAAGCTGCGCGGCGAGCCGCTGGTGGCGCGCGTGGTCGGCGATCAGGCCGTCGGTGAGCATTTTGCATCCGACCATTTCGGTGTTTACGCCGAAATCTCCGCCCAACCGCGCGCGCTTCACGACGGCACGTAACGGCGGCCAACGAGCGCGTCAAGCGATGCTGAAGTAGCGGGCCTCCGGATGGTGCACTACGAGTGCACTGGTCGATTGCTCCGGGACGAGCTGAAATTCGTCGGTGATCGACAGGCCGATGCGCTCGGGGCCAAGTAGCGTGAAGAGTTGCCGCTGGTCTTCGAGCCGCGGGCAGGCCGGGTAACCGAAGCTGTAGCGGCTGCCTTGATAGGCCTGGTGGAACAGCTGCTCGGTGGTCGCCGAATCCATCTGCCCGATGCCCAGCTCGTGTCGCGTGCGCTTGTGCCAGAGCTCGGCCAAGGCCTCGGCGCTTTCGACCGCCAGACCGTGAAAGTGCAGGTAGTCGTCGTAGCGATCCTCGGCGAACAGCTTCTCCGAGACCTCGGTCGCGATCGGCCCCATGGTGACCATCTGAAACGACACCACGTCGCGCGCGGCCGGATCGCCGCCGACGGATGCTGCACTGCGAAAAAAATCAGCCAGGCACAGTCGCCGGCCGTCGGGTTGCCGGGGAAATTCGAACGACACCCACTCGTCGCCGGCGTTCGGATCGCCGGGTGGCCGATAGACCATCAAGCGATTCTCGACGCTGGCACAGGGAAAATAGCCATACGCCACACGCGGCGTCAGCCACTGTTTCTCCACTGCGCGCTGACACCAGGCGTGAAACTTCGGCTCGACCACCTCGGCCACGAAGTGGCGATACTCGCTTTCGGAGCGGCGCCCGCGCCGGTACTGCCACTGCCCACGAAACAGGACGCGGCGATTGATGTAGGAAAAGACCTCGCGCAGATCGATGGCCGTCGAGTCGATGACCCGCGCGCCCCAGAATGGCGGACGCGGAATGCGCTCGGCCGGCTTGATGTTCGACGGGGCATAGGCGGTCGACTTGGCGAGCGCCGCCTGTTCTACGTCGTCCCTGGAGATGTGCTTGGCGCGCGCTTTTTTGCGGCCGGGGCCGGTCAGGGTGCGCGTCTTGGTATGGCCGCAAAGCTCGTCCATCAGGCGCAGACCGGAGAACGCGTCCTGCCCATAGTAGACCTCGCCCGACGCATAGGCGGTGTCGAGCGCACCTTCGACGTAGCCGCGATTAAGCGCAGCGCCGCCGCAGATGACCGGGATCGACAGGCCGCGATCGGTCATCAGCTCGAGGTTCTCTTTCATCACCACGGTCGACTTCACCAAGAGACCGGACATGCCGATGGCGTCGGCCTTTTCGCGCTCAGCCGCCTCCAAGATCAGATCCACCGGCTGTTTGATTCCCAGGTTGACCACGCGGTAGCCGTTGTTCGACAAGATGATGTCGACCAGGTTCTTGCCGATGTCGTGCACGTCGCCCTTGACC
>JBBQIO010000716.1:0-2722 GCA_038325015.1 Polyangia bacterium | reverse complement strand
GACGGGAGCGGCATGGACGCGACAGTCGTCGGCGTGGTCCCAGTCGCCCAAGTCGCGCTCATTGAACGCCGACGCGTCGTCGGATCGGTCGTCGCAGCTGGCGTCGGCATAGGTGCTGGCCATGATCGTCGCGCCGGCCGGATTCGCGCTGTTCGTCGCACTGACGCCGGCGCCCGGCGCATGAGCGCCATGGACGAGCGAGGCAGAAAGTAGGAGCAGCGGTGCGAACCAGACCATCGGGCGCGTACGATAGCCGCTTGCCGATGATTTGCAAGAGTCCGGAGGGGGAAAGGGAAGTCCCCGTGGGGTAAGCGGAAGTGCCCAAGGACAGAATCGAACTGTCGGCACGCGGATTTTCAGTCCGCTGCTCTACCAACTGAGCTACCTGGGCGACGAAGCGCCGACGGGTGTACCCGAACCGCCAGCCGCCATCAAGTGTTTCTTTCGCGCTGAAACCGAACCGGGCCGAAGGCCACTTCTCAGTAGTCCGATGCAGTCCGATGCGAGAGCACGACAAAGTGATGTCGGGGAATAATCGACGCCAAATGTCTGTTGTGTAAATTATGGAAGCAGGATAACCTAATCCTGGGTAAGTTCTGCGACCGGAACCGAAAAGGTGGAGGGATGTCATGAGACTGTCCTCGCTGTTGGCGGCGGTGATGTTGAGCACGACGATCTTCTACGGAGTGGCGGACGTCTTCTATGGGACGCCGAACTCCATCAGCAAAGGGATGGCGGCCTATCCGCAAGGGTCAGCTGTGGCGTCGCTCAATCAAGTGTCGCGCAATCGTGGCGCGTGTGACGGCGCCGACTCTTTCGCTGGCTGCCTGTAGCGCGTTCGACGTTTTTTCGGTAGTGTGACCAGCGGATGACGCTGGTCTGGCAGCGGCGCGGACGCGCCATTGGAGTTGTTTTATTGGCGCTTGCCGGGTGCGGTGGCTTAGGCCCCCCCGGCGGCTTCGGCTTCGGCGGCCCGACCGTGGAGATCACGGTCGGTGGGGTGCGTGTGGGTCCGGCGACACCCGACAGCGGGTCCGGGGCCCAGCTGGTCAACACGTACGACAGCCGCAGCAACGCACGGGTCGGCTCACGCTTGACTCTGCAAGGAAGCGTCGCCAGCCTCGGCGCCGCCTGCGCGATGACGGTGCAGCGAATTGGCGGGGCGAGCGCACCTTTGACCGGGATAAGCTTGGGCAGCTATCAAGTGGCCGACGATTCGACCGGCCAAACCGCCGACGAGGCGGTGGACCTGGTCAGCGGTCCGACCGTGACGACGAGGAGCGGAAGCTTCGGCTGCGCCGGCTCGGAGTGCGACGGATTCGCGCTCAGCTTGTCGATTCTCGACTCAACGCTCGCCGAGGGCTACATGAGCGGCACGTTGCATGACGGGAGCGGGACACCGGTCGCCGTCGTGTGCTCGTTCTACCTGCTCATGACGCAGTACGTGCCTTAGCAGTCTGTTAGGCCCAACCCACGCTCGTCATCAAGTCTTCATCGAGTGGGCGCGCGGCTGGGCTCGTCCGTCGACGCGGCCATGGTATGGCATTGGCCGATGGTCCGGGCTTGGTCACGTCTTGCGCTGATGTTCGCCCTGGCGCTGGCGTCTCCCGTCGCTGCACGCCACGCCGCCGAGCGCAGCGAGCTGCAGGCTCCGCTGGTCGTGGTTCCGTTTCACAATCGCTGCTTCGACGCCGCCCAGCTCGTCGAGGCGGTGGTCAAGCGGGTGCCCGAGGTCTCGGTCTCGGTCGGCGTCGCCCGCCTCGGTCGGCAGCGCGCGCGCGTGCGCGAGGAGGGCGGGCACGTGACCGTCGAACTCGAAGCGCGCGATCTCGAGGGGCAGCTGATCGCGAGCGAGCGTCGCGTCGTGCCCGCCGAGGAGGACTGTCAGGCTCTGCTCGATCTGGTGAGCTTGATCGTGGCGCGCGCGGCGGTACCACTCGAGAGTGCCACTCTGCCCGCGCCTCGTGAGCGACCGCCGGAGCGATCGCGTCCCCGTGTCGTGCCGACGGAGGTGACGCCCGACGCACCCGACGTCAGGCCGGCGATCGAGCCTGCTTGGTCCGAGGCGGCGGTGCCGCCGTCGCTGCCGCCGTCGGGGCCGCGCGAGGATCACCGGTCGCCGCCGACGCAGAAGGTGCCGACCACGCCGCCGCTGGCCCGGCCTCGATTGGCGCCATGGCCGGGTTCGTTGGGCCGCCGCCGATTGGAGCTCGGTGCCCGCGCCGGTTGGCTGTTCGCGCTCGACGGCGGATCCCGGTCGGTACCCGAAGGGCAGCTGTGGGTCAGCTGGCGTGCTCGTTGGTGGGGAGTGTCGGTGCACACGGGCGTCAGCGGCGAGATCGGCGGCGCAGCGTCGTCGAGCGCGACCTCCAACAACCGCGTCGCGGTCGATGCGCGGCGCATTCCGGTAGCGCTGGAGGCCCATGTCGACCTGCCGCTTTGGCCGCTCGCCGGTCGCGTGCAGCTCGGTGCCGGGCCTGAGGTTTTGCTGTGGCTGACGCGCACCACGGGCCTGCTCCACAACACCACCCATGCGTTCGCCGAGCCCGCGCTGCTCGCCCGGGCGGCCTACCAGATCGATCTCGGTCGTTTGGTTTTGAACGTCGGCGGCCAGCTCGACGTTGCCCTCATCACGGATCAGCTGACCGTCGGAGGCGTCGGCACACTGGCCCGAACGCCGCGGTTCGCCTTGGGGCCGTTCGCCGCGCTGGCCGGCACCTTG
>JBBQIO010000715.1:0-2723 GCA_038325015.1 Polyangia bacterium | reverse complement strand
GGCGCTACAGCGCAAAGATCTGATGTAGCGGCGGTCGGCTACGCAGGCGGAGCCTTGTTAAATTCCCAGTAGAATGTGCCGACCAGCGCGCCATAAAACGTCGTGACGCCGATGGAACTCTGGTTGCCGGTGTCGGCGAATAGACCGGTCAGCCCGGCTTCGACGCCGAGCGCGAAGTTGTTGTGCGGCAGCCAGCGGGTGCCGATCCCGACGTCGTAGCCGACGACGAAGTGCGAAGTCGTGTTTTGCCCATCGCCGATAAAGGCGCCGCCCAAAGGGATGCCGGCTTTGCCGTAGAGCGCGACGTGCCTGTCCGCCGACTGAACGATGTCGACCGAAAGCTCTGGAATGGCAGTGAACGCGGTGGCCGACGTGCTGACGGAGACTTGAAGCGGCGTTCCGGCGCCGGTCACGCGGGTGGCGGCAAAGCGGCTCAGCTGAAAGCCGATGGTCAGCTGCAGTCGATTGATCAGGCGCACTCCGATGTCGAGCGTCGGGATCGCCGAGATGATTGTACCGTCGGCGTCGGTCGATCCGCCGAGCGCGATTCGTGCGTCGATGACCAGTGCGGTCTGGGCCAATCCCTCCGCGCGGGCAGCCGACGCGGCGCACAGCATGAAAGCCAAAACAGATATCGTGCGCATGGACATGGGTGCCTCCTCAGCTGCGTTTATCGTTCGGCAGCGCTACTAGCGCTGCTCCCTCGAGCGTGACCGTTCCGTCCTGCTTTTTCGCCAGCAGCGCTAGCTCGACCTCGGAATCGCGACGTGCGGTTACGGTTCCCGAGACCGAGATGCAATCCCCGACCAGCGTGACCGCACGAAAACGCGTCGTCAGGCGGCGCACGGCGGCAGCTCCGAACGCCTCGGACAGAAGCTGCCCAAAAAAGGCCATCGACAGCATGCCGTGTGCGATCACCGAGGGAAAACCCGCGGCGGAAGCGACGCTCGCGTCGTAGTGGATGGGATTGAAGTCGAGCGCTGCCCCGGCGTACTCGACCAGCTGCCGTGTTGTGATCTCTGGCTTTTGCAGCGGCCCGAGCGCGTCACCGACCGACCAAGCACGACTCATCGGCGCACCGCCACCGTCGAGCGTACGACGAAGACCAGACAGTCATCGGCATCGTAGGCGGAGCTCTCCACGCTGAGAAAGTCGAGCGTTCCGCTCCTGCCGATCTTGACCTGGGCGTCGGCGACACGTGCCTCCAGGCGTAGCCGCTCACCGATCGCCATCGGGCGCTCGTGACGCAGCTCCTGCTCGACGTGTAGGAGCTTGGTCCAATCGATGACCAGACCGGCGCGCGGATCGTTGGGGCGGAGCGCGGCCGCGAAGGTCGGAGGCGGCGTCGCGCGCATCAATCCGGCAGCGCGCGCGGCAGCGTCGTCGTAATAAACCGGCGACGGATCGCCGATCGCCTCGGCGAAGCGTCGGACATGGCCAGCCTCGACGTCCACCCACCGTGGCTCGGCGGTGCGGCCTACTGCGTCGGCATAGCGCGAGACGTCGCTCATCGGTCGCCGACGTTAACACTACTTTCGGAGAGCCGCGTCAACCGCCAAAGTGTTGCGCTTGCGAGCGCAGTCCATCGGCGGTAAAACGACACGCATGTGGAGCAAAGCAAAGACGACGATCATCGCCGCGATCGGCGGCCTCGTGATGTTGGGCCTGAGCGCGTGCTCGAACGAGCTCAAGGTCGAGTCGGTCGAGCCCGCCTCGGGAACCTACGCTGGCACCGAAGAGGTCATTATCCACGGCAACGGCTTTCAGCCCGGTCGGAGCGGTGTCCAGGTCAAGTTTGGCCGCCACGACGCCACCGCGGCGGTGGTCGAGTCGAGCGACCGCATCAAAGTCACGACGCCGGCCGGCGACAAGTCGAGCTCGGTGGACGTCACGGTGGTGTTCGACGACGGTCGCGCGTTCATGCTCAAGAACGCCTTCCGCTACGTCGACAACACCAACCGCGCGACGATGAACGGTGCCTTCAACCAGCTCGGCGCCAAGCCGCAGTAGTTAGTGGTCGCACGTGTGGCTAGAGCCGTGCGCCGTGCAGGTCAAGCCGCTGTTGCACGTGGTGCCATTGCAGCAGAGCTGCCCGCTGTTGCCGCACTGTTCGCAGGTCCCTGACGAGCAGTACGCATTGCCGCGGCACGCCGTCCCGGTGGGGCAACACGGCTCCCCGGCTAGGCCACATACGGCGCATAATCCGTTGGAGCACACGTTGGTGGCTGAAAAGCAGCTTGTCCCGCTGCCGCAGCAGGCCTGCAGATAGTGGCCGCACGGCGTGCACGAACCGCCCCCGCATTGGTAGCCGTTGATGCAATCCGACTGCTGAGAGCACACGCTCCTGCATGCGCCGATCCCTGGGTCGCAGGCCAAGCCCGGGTTACAGGGCTGAAAGCTCGGGCTTGTGCTGCAGGCGCCGCTGCCGTCGCAATAGTGAATCGTCGAGTAGCCGGCTAACGAACCGCAGACCGTGCTGCACTGGAGCGTCGCCGGCTTGTAGTCGCACGCCGCCAGGCTCGACCCGCAGGTGCCACCGCAGGTTGTTCCGGCGCCGGCGCAAGCGGCGCGTCCGCCGACCGTCGCGCCAACCGCCTGGACGCACCTGCCCGAGGCGTTGCACATCGAGCATTGCCCGGCGCACGCCGATTCGCAGCACACGCCGTCGACACAGTTGTTGCTCGGGCAGGCGTTGTCGACCGCGGTACAGGTGTGGCCGAGCG
>JBBQIO010000714.1:0-2729 GCA_038325015.1 Polyangia bacterium | reverse complement strand
CGACCACCCCGACGACCAGCCCGGCCATCAGATCGGCCCGCAGATCCGCGGCGTGATAGCCCTCCTTGAGCCGCTCACGGAGACCGTAACCGAGCGTCGAAGGAACAGACGAGAGGACGTCGAGGTAGCGCTTTTGCCTCGGTGCCCCAGTCGACGTCATTCGTCGCCTAGTGGCTCTTCGACGGCCGGCTTGCCGGTTTCGTATTCGCGTAGCCGATATTGAATCTTGCGCGTCGAGATGCCGAGGATCTCGGCGGCGCGTGACGTTGCACCGCCGGTGTGCTCCAGCGTCTTGAGAATGACGTAGCGTTCGATCTCCGCCATCGACGCACCGGGGATGGGTGGCAAACCGTCGGTCGCGGCACTGCCGGCGGCGACAATCGCCGGTGGCAGACTTTCGGTCCCGACGCGATCGTTTCGGCAGACCACCACGGCACGCTCGACGACATTCTCGAGCTCGCGCACGTTGCCGGGCCAGTTGTAGCGCGCCAGACAGGCCAGCGCGTCATCGGTGAAGCCGCTCAGCGTCTTGCCACTTTCCCGCGCGCCGCGTTCCAAAAAAAACGCCGCCAGGAGCGGCACATCCGAAGGGCGAGCACGCAGCGCCGGCATTTCGATCCCGACGACATTCAGACGGTAATAAAGGTCTTCGCGAAAAAGCCCCTCTTTGACTCGCTGCAGCAGATTGCGATTGGTTGCGGCGACGATGCGCACGTCGACCTTCACCGTCTGATTACCACCGACGCGCTCGAATTCGTGCTCCTGCAAAAAGCGCAGCAGCTTGAGCTGGAGGGCCGGCGAAATCTCGCCGATTTCGTCGAGAAACAGGGTTCCGTGATCGGCCTGTTGAAATCGGCCGTCGCGCCGACCGGTGGCCCCGGTAAACGAGCCCCTCTCATGCCCGAACAGCTCGCTTTCGAGCAGGCTCTCGGCCAGCGCTGCGCAGTGTAGCTTCACAAACGGGCCCTTGGCGCGCGGGCTATGCTCGTGAATCGCGGCCGCCACGAGCTCTTTGCCGGTGCCGCTTTCGCCGCTGATGATCACCGAGGCGCGCGCCGGCGCCACCTGCAGCACCGCCTCGAAGACCTCCTGCATGCGCGGGCTCGAACCGATGATGTTGGTGATGCGATGCTTGGCCGACAAGCGCGCACGCAGCTGGCCGGTCTCGGCGCGCAGTCGCTTGCGCTCGACCTCGCGCGTCAGCACCAAGGTCAACTCCTCGACATTGACCGGTTTGGTCAGGTAATCAGCCGCGCCCTGCCGCATAGCGAGGACCGCGCCCTCGACCGCGCCGAACGCGGTCATCACGACGACGACACACTCGGGATCCCGGTCCCGCACCTTCTTCATGAGCGCAAGGCCGTCGATTCCAGGCATCTTCAGATCGGTGAGCACGATGTCCGGCGCAAACTCCTCCAGCTTGGGCAGCGCCTTGAAGCCATCCGCGGCGGTTTCCGTCGTAAACCCGTCGTCGTGCAAAATTTCGGCAAGCGCCGTGCGGGCGTTCGTTTCGTCGTCCACGATCAGGATGCGGCCGCGACTGCTCATAGGCCCAGCAGTCTAGCGAGATTCGTGCCCGACGGTCGGCTCCTGGCGCGGTCGGGCGTCGCGCAGGATTTGCGCGGAGTCATACCGGCGCGATCGGGCGACCACCAGCACCGCTTCGGACCATCGTATACAGTTCGCGCCGATGGAGACTTTGTTCGAAGAGCTCAAGCGCTACGTCGGCTGGGGAGCCGAGCACGCGCGCGCGCTGAACGACCTGCGCCCGAGTGCGGCACCGCGCTTTCAGTCGATCGCCGATCTTTTTTACGAGCGCATTCGCGAACACGACGAGGCGCGCCGTGTGCTCATGAGCGGCGAGTCACTCGTCGGACAGCTCAAGGTCAAGCTTGTGGCGTGGATGGATCGTCTGCTGGCCGGACCCTGGGACGAGGACTACTACGACCTCCGTTGCCGCATCGGGCGCGTGCACGTGCGCATCGGGCTGCCGCAGCACTACATGTTCGGAGCGATGAACCTGCTGCGCGACGAGCTCATCCGCGTGGTCGACGAAGGCTCGGGCGACGCGATCGAGAACACCCAGGCACGCGCGGCGGTCGGAAAGATCCTCGATCTGGAGCTGGCCATCATGCTGCACACCTATCGCGAGGACCTCGAAGCGCAGAACGCGCGCTCCGAACGGCTGGCAACCTTCGGTCAGTTGATCGGATCGATCGGACACGAGCTGCGCAACCCCCTGGGCGTGATGGAATCGTCGCTGTACATCCTCGAGCAGCGAGTCACCGGTGACGAGCGCGCCAAGAAGCACGTAACGCGCGTCGGCGAGCAGGTGCGCGTCGCCAATGGAATCGTCTCGGCTCTGCTCGACATGATCCGCGAACGACCGCTGGCCACCGAAGCGGTGCAGCTGGCCGTGCTCATGGCCTCGGTGCTCGCATCGCTTGAAGTGCCGCCAGACGTGCGTGTGACGGTCAGCGGCCTCGACGCGCTGCCCGCGGTCACCGGCGATCCGGTGCAGGTCCGGCAGCTGTTCGCGAATCTGATCACCAACGCGCTACAGGCGGTCGAGGGTCATGGCGAAGTGACGATCAGTGGAGCTGCGGAGCCCGGGCGAATCGAAATTGCCGTCGAGGATTCCGGACCGGGGGTCGATGTCGAGACGCGGCGGCGGCTGTTCGAGCCGCTGATCACGACGAAATCCACCGGTATTGGGTTGGGGCTGGCGT
>JBBQIO010000713.1:0-2740 GCA_038325015.1 Polyangia bacterium | reverse complement strand
AGCCCTTCCTGCACGATCTTGCCGGTCTCCAGCGTGATCAGGCGGCCGAGTTCAGGCTTGTGTTGCCGCACCAGCTCGCCAAGGGCGCGCACCAGCTCGCCACGCTTGGGCGCGGGGATGTCGCGCCATCCCAGAAAGCGCCGGTGAGCCCGGTCGATGGCGGCATCGACGCCGGCCTGATCGCTGACCGCGACGCGGGCGAGGCGACTGCCGTCGATGGGTGTATGGACGTCGAGTCCGCGGCCCGCCGACGCGAGGTCCGCCGAATTCCCCAAGGCTTTGAAGATGGCAGCGACGTCGTTGGCATGGCTCATGCGGAAGTCCCCGGATCCGGAAAGCCCTGCCTGATCGAGTTCAGTGAAGGGCGTGATCGCAGACTATCACCTGAGCCTCCGACGGCTCAGCCTGGTGCGCAGCCGCTATCGACGCTGGGTGGAGCGGCTGATGGCACCCGCGTTCGTGACGTACAGACAAAGGCGCCTCATCGCTCGTTCCTCCGGCGGCACGAGTATCGGCAGATCATGCGAGCTCGACCATGACCGGCGCTCGAGCCGTGGCACAACCCATGACAGACAGCTTGCGATCCCACAGCCATCCCAGCGAGCTCGTACCTGGCCCGCGGCCACCTTTGGGAGCCGAGGCCGCTTGCGAGTTGCTCATCGGCGCCAATGCCCGGGCGGTGATCCTCGTCGAAGGATGGAGTGATCAAGCCGCGCTCGAATCGCTTGCCCGGAGACGGGGGCGGGATTTGACCGCCGAGGGGATCGGCGTCGTGCCGATGGGCGGCATCACGAACATCGGCAAGTTTGCGCAAGCGCTGGGCCCGCGCGGACTGGGGCTCCACCTGGCGGGTCTCTGCGACGCGGCCGAGGAGCCGTACCTGATGCGCAACTTGCGCCGCATGGGGCTCGGCAACGCGCTTACCCGTGAAGAAACGGAGGCGGCCGGCTTTTTTGCGTGCGAAGCCGACCTGGAGGACGAGCTGATTCGAGCCTTGGGCACGGCGGCCGTCGAACGCGTCCTCGAAAGCGAAGGCGAGCTCGAGTCCTTCCGCAGGTTTCAGGATCAGCCGGCGCAACGCGGGCGAAGTACAGACGCGCACCTTCGACGCTTCATGGGCACCCGGGCACGCCGAAAGATCCGCTACGGATCCTTGTTGATAGACGCACTGCAGCTCGAGCGCGTGCCCCGAGCGCTCGACCTCGTGCTCACCTATCACCGAAGATGATTTCTCGAGCTTTCGAGGCGCGAACACCCGCCGCGCGCGGCCGCTCACCGAGCGCCCGATAGAGACTGGAGCGGCTGCCGAAGCCGCTCCGCTCGGCGACCAGCGCCGGGTCCGTGACGCCGGCGGCGAGCAGCCGCCTGGCAGCCGCCGTGCGGCAGCTGACGACATACGCGTGCGGGGTCAGGCCGTGCAGCAGCGCGAAGTAGCGCACGAAGTGGAAGGTCGACATGCACGCGACTCGCGCCAGCGTTTCGAGCGGCAGCGGCTGGTCATAGTGCGACTCGATGTGGTCGGCTGCGAGTCGCAATCGGCGGCTCAGCTCCACTCGGGTCGATGGCTTGCTCGCTGGAAGACACAGGGTGGCCTCGAACGCGGCGTCCTCTGCGCGGACGAGGTCGCCGACCAGAAGCACTGCCTGCTCGTCGAGCCAGTGCTGGCTGCGCTCTCCCGCCATCACGCCGGCGTAGATGAAGCGCATGCGCGGCGTGACGTCGCGATCGTGGCCGCGAAGATGCGGCGAGAACGACGCCGCCACGCGCGCGTCGTCGACCGCCCGCTCCATGCATTTCTCGACGCCGAGGCGATGCGCCGCGACGACTTCTTCGGCCAGGCCGCGGCGCAGGAAGATCGAGAACGATGTCGCCGGTCGGTCGCTGCTCAGCGTGCTGCCGTATTCGTCGCCGTCGTTGAGAACCAGCCAGGTGCCCTCGCGTACATGGACGTCACGCTGGCGCAGGTGATAAGCCTCGCGCCCACCCCAGGCCATCTTGATCGACAGCGGGTGCGTGACCTTGGGGTACTCGGCGAGCCGCGTCACGCCGCAGAGAAGCGTGTTCTCGCGGGTCCAGCGCGCGACGTAGTCGCGGCGGAACGCGGCGTTGGCCGGCGTCTCTGGCCGCGGCGGCAGATCGGGAAGCTCGGTCAGGATCATGGAGGGCTCGGAAAACACTGTGCCGCGCGCGGAGCGCGACGCATGTCACGGACGTTTTTCTATCACGTCACGTTGCCGCGATCGGCGCGCGGGCCGAATTCGCAAGATCCGGGACGCGAGCCGCGCGTGGCGCCCTCAATTCGCAAGAGATGACGCGACGGCGCGACTAGGCTCGGGAGCATCGCGATTGCCGGAGACTTCGAACGTGATTCCCCTCTGTCTCATCGTCAGCGCCGATCCGGACCACGTCGCAACGCTGCAACGCGCCCTGAAGGAGCAGGGCCTCAAGCTCTGCGCTGTCTCCGACATGGCGTCACTGCGGCCGATGCTCGCGCAGTGGCGCTTCGATGCGTTTCTCTGCGACGCCGAGGGCGGCGCCGCCGTCGACCTCGACGAGGCGATTCGATCGCTGCGACGCGATCAGCACGCGCCGATCGTCGTCCTCACCTCACGGGGCAGCGAGCGCGGCCCGATCTCGACACTCGAAGCCGGCGCGACCGAGCTGATCCACCGGAGCACCTCGCCGCGCCTGATCGCGGTCAAGCTGCAGCGCCTGATCGAGCTGGCCGCCGGCGCGAACA
>JBBQIO010000712.1:0-2740 GCA_038325015.1 Polyangia bacterium | reverse complement strand
CCTGTTGGGCACCGAGCGCATCGCGCTCAACGACAATCTATTGAAGCGCTGTAATGAGCAGCAGATCTTGCAGGTGCTCGGCCACGAGATGGGGCACTACGTTCTTCACCACGTGCAAAAATTCATGGCGTGGTTGGTGCTGGCCACGCTGCTGCTGTTCGCCGTTCTGGCCAAGGTCGGCGGCTGGGCCGTCGCGCGCTGGGGCGAACGCTGGGGCGTGACCTCGCTGTCCGACCCTGCCGTGCTGCCGCTGGTGATGTTGATCTTCGGCGTGATCGGCTTTGTTGCGACGCCGCTGGGCAATAGTCTGTCGCGGCAGGACGAGGCCGAGGCCGACCTGTTCGGGCTCAACGCCGTCCGCCAGCCCGATGCCGAGGCCGAGGTCGACCTGATGCTCGGCGAGTATCGCAAGCTCGACCCGGGGCCGCTCGAAGAGCTGTGGTTCTACGATCACCCCGGCGGGCGTAGCCGGATCCTGCAGGCGATGCGCTGGAAGGCCGAGAATCTCGTGAGCGACTCGGGGTCCGCGCTGGCCACCTCGCCTTCGCCGGCGCCCGTTTCAGCACTTCCGTCGCCGCGCCCAACCCCGTAGTCTCCGACGCGCGTGCGCGTCGTTGTGTCGATCACCTTCTTGCTCGTGGCCCTGCTTTCGGCAGCGGTGGCGATTCCTTCGCGTGCGGGGCCCTTGCCCCCGGGTCGACCGTTGCAATCGGCAACCAAACGGTTGCGCATTGGCCTGGTCTACGACATCGGCGGGCGCGGCGACAAATCGTTCAACGATGCGGCCTACGCCGGCGTCGAGCGCGCGACCCGCGAGCTCCCCGTCGACGCCGAATACATCGAGCCCGGCGACGGCGCGGATCGCGAGAGCGGTATTCGCCTCTTGGCCGCCAAAGGGTTCGATCTCATTATCGGGGTCGGCTTCATCTTCTCGGACGACCTCTATCAGATCGCCCGCGAATACCCCGAGCGCCGGTTCGCATGCATCGACTACGCGAAGTTCGACGAGCACGGCTTCGTCGCGCCGCCGTCGAACCTGGTGGCGCTCAAGTTTCGCGAGGAGGAGGGGTCGTTCCTGGTCGGCGCGTTGGCCGCCCTGGAATCGCACACCCAAGTCGTCGGGTTCGTCGGGGGCATGGAGATTCCGCTGATCAAAAAATTCGCCGCGGGATATCAACAGGGAGTGGCGGCGGTGTGTCCGGCCTGCCGCGTGCTGGTCGCCTACGCCGGCGTCACGGGCGAGGCGTTCAAGAATCCGGCGAAGGGCAAGGAGCTGGCGCTTGCCGAGTACGCCGCCGGCGCCGACATCCTCTTTCAAGCGGCCGGCTCGACCGGCCTGGGCGTCTTCGAGGCCGCACGCGAGCGGCAAAAATATGCCATCGGAGTCGACGCCGATCAGTGGAACGAGGCGCCGGGTCGGATCTTGACCAGCATGACCAAAGAGGTCGATGTCTCGGTGTACGCCACCATCGTCTCGCTCCTACACGGTCAACTGCAAGGCGGCGTGCACGTCTTTGGGCTCAAAGAGCGCGGCGTCGATTATGTATTCGATGATCACAATCGCGGTCTCATCGCACCCTCCACGCGCCTCCAGGTCGAGGCGCTGCGGCAAGATATTCTCGACGGCAAACGTCACGTCGAGGTGCCGCAGTGACGGCCTTTGCCAACGAGGCGATTGGCTGCGCGCACCTATGGAAGCGGTACGGCGCCTTTGCAGCCAATGCCGATATCGATCTCTCGATTGAGAGCGGCAGCATTGCAGCGCTGATCGGCGAAAACGGCGCCGGTAAATCCACGCTCCTCGGTGCGCTCTACGGGCTTTACCCCATCGACGCGGGCGAGATCCGGATCGCCGGCGTCAAGGTCGAGCGCCCTTCGGTGGCCGCGTCGATCGCCCGCGGCGTCGGCCTTGTGCATCAGCACTTCATGCTGGTGCCGTCGATGACGGTGGCGGAAAACGTTGTCCTGGGTCGGGAGCCGACCCGTGGCGGGCTCATCGACTTGGCCGGAGCCGCGCGGGCGATCAATCAGCTGGGGCAAAAATTCGGACTCGACGTGGAGGCCGACGCGGTGGTCGACACGCTCGGAGTCGGCCAGCGGCAGCGCGTCGAGATTGCCAAGGTACTGTGGCGGGGCGCGCGGGTGTTGCTCCTCGACGAGCCGACCGCGGTGCTGGCGCCGGCCGAGGTCGAGCAGCTATTCACGGTACTGCGCGCGCTGGTCAAACAGGGCTGCACGGTCGTTTTGACCAGCCACAAGCTCGACGAAATTCTCGCGCTCTGCGATGCGGTGACGGTGCTTCGGCAGGGCAGGGTGGTCGCGAGCCAACCGATCGCCGGCGTCACGCCCAACCAGCTGAGCACGCTGCTCCTGGGCACGGAGGCCGTGGCGCCGACGCGAGCACTACGTACGGCACCAACGACGGCCGCGGCGCTGCGCCTGTCGTTGGAGAACGTCAGCGCTCCGGGTCTGATCGAGATCTCACTGAGCGTCGCTGGTGGCCAGATCCTCGGCATCGCGGGCGTCGAGGGCAACGGGCAGCGTGAGCTCGTCGAGGTGCTCGCCGGCTTGGTGGCGCCGACCGCCGGACGCGTGACGATCGATGGCCGAGATGTGTCGGCTCGGTCGGCGGCGCAGCGTCGGCAAAGCGGTCTGCGGCTGTGCCCCGAAGATCGTCTGCACGGCGGTTTGGCGCCGTCGTTGGGCGCCGCGGAAAACGTGCTCCTCGGACGCACCGATC
>JBBQIO010000711.1:0-2740 GCA_038325015.1 Polyangia bacterium | reverse complement strand
TCGAGGTCGAAGCGGCGTAGCTCGACGCAAGAAGTGTGGCGGCGGAGACCGGCGGTCGCACCGACAGCATCCAGACACCAACACAGAGAGGAGCAGTTATGAGCACGACGGGCGCAGAGACAGACAGAGACGAGCCGTGGGCATACGGCTACACCATCCGCGACATCGAAGCGATGGATCGCTTCGATGCGTTCGAGGCCGGCGTCACCGCCGGCGAGAGCCGCGCACGCGAGCAGCTCACAGGATGGGTCTTGCTGGTCGGCGACCCACGCGGCGGGTTCGACGTCATCGGCCCGTTCCCGAGCCAGGAGGCAGCCGAGGCGCGCGCGTCGCGCTGGGACGACGCCGATTGGTGGCCGATCGAGCTTCAGCAGCGCGCCGACGGCGAGGAGGTTGCGCGGCCCGGCACATGACGGTCTACCCGACACGCCGGGGTCACGGCCTCGCCGTGGCCTAACGTCAAGGAGCGCCGTCGGCGAGTTGGCGCCCACTGATGCCCACACGCCTTCGCTCCGCGGGATGGCCCTCACGCGGGCTCGCGCCCGCTCCACTGGCCCTCCGCCGGCTACAAGCTCGGCGAGCGACGAGCGCCGACGCTCGCCTCAACAGCAACACGGCAGATAGCGGACGCGGGCTTCGCCCGCTGTAACCGAGCCTCCCTGCGGTCGGCTCTGCACCGACCCAGGCACTGCACGCCTGACGGCCTACGGTCTGCTCGCTGGACTGCTGGCTTACGCCGCAGCCAGCGCGGCCGCCCGCTTCGCGGCGACCTTCGCAGCCCTCCGGCCTGCGCGGCTTCGCCGCGGCCGGCGCACAGCGCCAAGCCGTTGCTCCTATGTCAAGCAGGGCACGGAAATTGCGGTATTGATGAGTGCGGGTCAGGGCTTCCCTGCGGCGCGGCGCCTGCGCTTGAACGCGGCGCGAAAAGTGAGCCCGATGGCGATCGCGACGCCCGCGATCACGATCCCACCGACGATCGAGTGGACCGCTGACCCTCCGGTCGCGATGGCGATGATGAAGTAGATCACCCCCGCGATAAGACCTGGGATTACGGCGCTTGCGTACGCAGAGTTGATCCGCATTGTTGTGGCCTTTCCCCTGTTGGGAGTCTGCACAGACATTACCGCGCACCCTGAGATGGCCGAGCAGCCCCTCGGGGCTGCTCGCTCGCCGTTCGCGGACGCTCACCGGCTCTCACGGTCGGCGCACAGCGCCAAGCAGTTACTCAGATGTCAAGAGAGATCCGCAATTTGCGGTGCTCGGTGGTGAGCGCTGGCTTCCCGCTAGGCGCTGCGACGCCCCCAGAGGAAATAGCTCAGGGGGCCGACGGTGTTGATCAGCAACGCCAAGCGCCAGAGCAGCTTGTTACCGCGTATCTGATCTGCCGGGCGCCGCTGGATGTCGCGAGCCGCAGCGATCTTCGCCGCGAACTCCATCGCGGCGAGCAGCCCAACGCCGACCCGCTGCTTGCGCGAGAAGCGCTCGTTGAACCGCTTGATCGCTTCTGTGAGCCAGGCTGAGTTTGACGGGGGCTCTGAGCCGCGGTTATGTCCGCGGGTGAGGAGAGCCTTCGGTGATGCCAAGAGCGAGGAAGTACCCCGAGGAGTTGTTGGAGCGAGCGACACGGCTGGTGTTCGAGTCTGGCCGGCCGATCGCGCATGTCGGGCGTGATCTTGGGATCGCGCCGGAGACGCTACGGAAATACGTGCGGCGGGTCGAGGCTGATGAGGGCCGGCGCAAGGATCTGTTGAGCAGCGAGGAGCGCGAGGAGATCAAAGCTCTGCGCAAGGAGGTTGCGCAGCTGCGCAGGGCCAACGAGATCCTGAAGGCCGCGAGCGTATTTTTCGCGGGCGAGCTCGATCCACACCGTCCGAAGTGAGCGCGTTTATCGATGAGCACAGCGCTCGTTTCGGGGTCGAGCCGATCTGCAGCGTCCTGGGCGTGTCGGCGTCCGCCTTCTACGAGCGCGCGAGTGGCCGGCGATCGCATCGAAGCATCGAGGACGAGCAGCTCTTGCATCGGATCCGGAAAGTCCACGAGGCGAACTACTGCGCCTATGGTTACCGGCGAACCTGCAAGGCGCTACTGCGCGCCGGCGAGGACGTCGGCCGTGACCGGGTCAAGCGTTTGATGCGAGCCAACGCGATCCAGGGCGCAAAGCGCCGCGGCAAGCCCTGGCGCACGACGAAGGCTGACCCGCGGGCACAGCGCCCGGCTGACCTGGTTCAGCGTGACTTCGCGGCCGAGCGACCCGATCAGAGGTGGTTCGCCGACTTCACCTACCTGCGCTGCTGGGAGGGGCTGGTGTTCTTCAGCTTCGTGATCGATGCCTACAGCCGACGGATCGTCGGCTGGCAGTTCGCGGCGCACATGCGCACCACGCTCGTGCTCGATGCCCTGCGGATGGCTCTACACCAGCGAGCCCCAGGCGCTGACGTCGCGCTCATTCAACACACCGATGCCGGGAGTCAATACACCTCTTACGACTACACCCAGACGCTCGAGGATCACGGCGTCCTGGTCTCAATTGGAACCGTCGGCGATGCCTACGACTGTGATGATGCCTCGGCCGTTGTGTTGGCCTGACTCTGCTTACGACTGACCTTGTGTCCTTGCTGTTGACCTGTCGGCCGGCGCAGCGGTGTTTTCACTCTCTGCTGGCCGGACGGGCAGTGACCTGATAGGAGCCTGGTCTAAAAGTCCCTTCACAGTCCTGTCCTCCCGCCCGACCAGCCGAGAA
>JBBQIO010000710.1:0-2743 GCA_038325015.1 Polyangia bacterium | reverse complement strand
GATCGGGAAGCGCTTGACGAGGTCTCTGACCTTGAGGAGCGGCTCGCTCATGCGACTGCCCCGCTGGTTTCCTTCGCCACCGGAAAGACGTCGAAGATGCAGCGCACCTTGTGCCCGTCCACGGGTTCGCGCAACGCCGGTGTCGCGGCGACGCACTCGGACACGGCGTAGCGACAGCGCGACGCGAAGCGGCAACCTGGAGCGGGATCGATGAGCTTGGGCACGGTGCCAGGGATCTGCTCGAGCCGCACCTTGTGCAGCGCCGCGGTGTCGATGCGCGGGATGGAGCGGATCAGGCCTTGCGTATAGGGATGGCGCGGGTGCGCGAACAGCTCCTCGACGCTCGCTTCCTCGACGACCTGGCCGGCGTACATGACGACGACGCGCTGCGCCACCTCGGCAACCACGCCCATCGCATGCGTGATAAGCATGATCGCCATGCCGAGCCGATCCTTCAGCTCGGCGAGCAGGTCGAGGATCTGCGCCTGGATGGTGACGTCGAGGGCGGTGGTCGGCTCGTCGGCGATGAGCAGCTTGGGGTTGCAGGCCAGGGCGATGGCGATCATGACGCGCTGCCGCATGCCGCCCGAGAACTGGTGCGGGTAGTCGTTGGCGCGCCGCTCCGGCGTCGGGATGCGCACGAGCGCGAGCATCTCGACGGCGCGCGCTAGCGCGGCCTTGCGACCCAGTCCCTCGTGCAGGCGAACCGACTCGGCGATCTGCTCGCCCACTGTGTAGACCGGGTTCAGCGACGTCATCGGCTCCTGGAAGACCATGGCGATCTCCTTGGCGCGGATGCGGCGCATCTCTTCCGTGCTCGCCCGCACCAGGTCGCGCCCGCGCCAGAGCACCTGCCCGCCGACGATCTTTCCGGGTGGCATCGGCAACAGCTTGAGCACCGTCATCGCCGTCACGGTCTTGCCGCAGCCCGACTCGCCGACCACGCACACCGTCTGGCCGCGATCGATCGAGATGTCGACGCCGTCGACGGCGTGCAGCCAGCCGTCGTCGGTCTTGAAGTGCGTCGTCAACCCCTTGATCTCGAGCAGCGCGGGCTCCGGAGCGGGCTCCTGCATCTTGGTCTTCGCGCGTGAGGGCGAGGTCACGAGCATGGGTTGCAGCGGCGCCGCCATCAGAGCACCTTCCTCGGGTCGAGCGCGTCGCGCAGGCCGTCGCCGACGAAGTTGATGCAGAGCACGGCGAGAGAGATCGCGGTGCCGGCGAAGAGCGCCCAGTGCGGCGCGATGTCGAGGTATTCCTTGCTGTCGAAGAGGATGCGGCCCCAGGTCGGGATGTCGGGTGGAAAGCCGAGGCCGAGAAACGAGAGCGTCGACTCCGCAATGATCGCGGCCGCGACGTTGATGGTGGCGGCGACGATCACCGGCCCGAGCGAGTTGGGAAGAATGTGGCGCACGACCTGGCGCGGCACCGACGCGCCGAGCGCGCGCGCAGCCTCGACGAACTCCTTTTCGCGCAGCGAGAAGAACTGAGCGCGTACCAGCCGCGCCACCGGCATCCAGCCGAAGCCGCCGATCACGAGCACGACCAGGACGAAGACGCCGATTTCGGGACCGAATGCGCTCTTCAACCCCTCACGGAACAGATAGATCAGGATGAGCAGAAGCGGGAGCTGCGGCAGCGCCAGGAACAGGTTGGTGAGCCACATCAGCGCGCCGTCGATGGCACCGCGCGAGATGCCGGCGACGGCGCCGATCGTGACGCCGACGAGCATCGCCGTCAACATTGCCGAGAGCCCGACCGCAAGCGAGATCCGGCCGCCGTACAGCATGCGGGCGAGGATGTCCTGGCCGAGATCGTCGGTGCCGAACGGGTGCGCCAGCGTCGGCGTTTTGAGGCGGGCGCTGAAGTCGATCTCGTTGATCTGGATCCGCCACAGCAGCGGCCCGAACGCCACCATGGCGATCATCAAAACCAACACCACCAGGCCGAGCACCGCCAGCCTGTGACGCTTGAAGCGTCGCCACGCCTCCGCCCACAGCGAGACGTTCCGGCGCGGCCCCGTCGCCGGAGCGATGACCGGCTCAGCGGTAGCTAATGCGGGGATCGAGCCAGCCATAGAGGATGTCCGCGAGGAGGTTGAAGAGAATCACGAGGCAGGCGGAGACGAAGGTCACTGCCATCACCACAGGAGTGTCATTGCGCTGAATCGCGTCGATCAGCAGCGAGCCGATGCCCGGCACGCGGAAGATCTGCTCGGTGATGAGGGCGCCGCCGAACACCTGCGGCATCGACAGCGCGACCAGCGTCACGACCGGGATCATGGCGTTGCGCGCGACGTGCTTGAGGATCACCGCACCCTCCTTCAGGCCCTTGCTGCGCGCCGTCGTCACGTAGTCGAGCCGAATCACGTCGAGGGTCGCCGAGCGGACGTAGCGCGTCCAGCCGGCCGCCTGGAACAGCCCGAGGACGGTGATCGGCATGATCGATTGCTTGACCTGCTGCGACCACCACTCCCAGCCGGTGGCCGGGAGGTCGGCGCGAAAGACGAAGGGCAGCCAGTCGAGTTTGATCGAGAACAGCAGGATCAGCGTATCGACGTCAACGCGGCTGACGAACGAAAACCCCCAGTCGCCCCGCAGCATCGCCGCGAACCAGCGGAAATAGCGCTGCCAGCCGGGATCGTCGAGGCCGAAACTCTTGCGCAGCTGCTCGCGGACTTCGGCCGGGACGTTCGGATTGAGTGCGAGTTCGCCGAACGGGTCGCCCGGTGCCAGCGCCAGCA
>JBBQIO010000709.1:0-2752 GCA_038325015.1 Polyangia bacterium | reverse complement strand
GAGCAACCCCCGGCAAGTGGAACGCTCCCGGCAGTTGTCGAAGAGGTCCAGTTTTTTCGCAGCGACCAAAGCTCGGCGGCCAACCACTCGACTGACTCGCAAAACTAGGACGCAAAGAAAGCGCGGCCGCCGACAAATGCTCGACGACCGCGCGACTCTGTGCCCAACCTTGTCCCAAGTGCGTTCACCGCGAACGACGACAGAACGTCAAAGACAGACGACACAAGACAACGCGGGACAAAATTCCGTTTCACTGAAACCTCGTTGCTTGGGTGAGCGGCTGTGAGCCGTAACGACCACCATCGAGCAACAACAGCGATACCAAAACCCACGGCGAACGCGGCGGGATTCGAACCCGCCTCAGCTGGACTTGCTTTTGGCCAAAGCCTGACGTTCGGACACGCCAGCGGCTTAAAGGTTCCACCGCCTCTCGATTCGGTTGAGCCAGTAACGGATTGGCGCAGCTTACTACACCGAGAGACAGCGCGACGAGCAGCAATTCATCCGCTACGATCGCAGCGAACGCCCGGCTGATTGAGCCACGACAGTCAAGTCCGTGTCTGGCTCCGTGCGAGTCCCTTTCGGTAAAGCCTCTTTGCTTTCGGGCTGCGCGACAGCAGCTGGTCGAACATTCTGCCACCGAGCAAAGTGAGTGGCGAACGCTCTAGACCAGGAAGCGCAGCGAGCAACTTCTGTTCTGCGGCACTCAGGCTCGGATCCGCTTCTCTCGAGCCGATCTGGAGCAACTGGGGACCATCGACGGTTTTTGGCGCGCGAGCAAAGCTGGCTCTTTCACTGACCATTGCCGCTATCGCCGTCAGCAACGGAGCGAATGCGGGGCCGGGATAGTCGATATCAGCGGGATCGCGCATGCCGGGACGGTAATAGTTACGGTGAAAATCCTCATCGAAAGCTGAGCGTAGTGGTGCAATGTTGTCGAACGCCTCGACGACAGCGTCGAGCACGACTACGAGGTCGCTTTGCGCATCGTTCTCAGCGGCAGCTATCGCAGCTAGACGCTCAAGACACGCGTCCCCGCTCACTCGCGCACCGAACCGTGCAAGATACTCCGATTCGGCGAGCAGACCGGTGACATACGACGCGATCTCGCCCGCGAGCTGTTCCTGCGTTAGGCGCCCACCGGCTTCCGCTGCCCGTCGCATCTTCGGACCAACGCCGAAGAACAGCCAGTCGGCGCTCACACCCGAGACCTCACAGAATCGCATCAACGGTGTGCCCTGCGGAAACCACTTCGACGTTCGAGCGGACTTCGTGCCCAACGCTGTTCGGATTGAGGTTTCGCTCCACCTGTCACCCAGGTCTTCCGACGCCACTCCGATCGCTTGCTCCTGGTCATCGCAAGGCTTTCCTGCGTTCGGCCCGCGGAGCCACACCCTCGTACTGAGGAAGTCTCGCATCGCCTCGGCCAGCCGTGCTCTAGGCGTACCGCTTTTTCGCTTTGACATGGCGAAAATGTAGCGAAAACGCGGCGTACCGGCATGCCAAAATCTGCACCAAAATGCCTCCGTCCCCTTGGCGCACTGCCGCGCCGGGGCCACAACGCACAACTGGAGGCTGAATGACACCCTCGGGACCCTTTCTCACCGAGCGAGAGGCTGCGGCGTACCTGACGCTGAGCCCCTCCACGCTCAATCGCTGGCGCGTGATCGGCGGCGGGCCTGCGTTCCGGCGCCTGGGACGCCGCGTTGCATACGCGATGGCCGATCTGCAGGCGTTCGCTGACGCTCGATCAGCAACCCACACGGGCAGCCCTCGGGCCGCCTAGAAACAAAACACCGCGCCAGACCCGAATCTGACGCGGCGCCCCCAACCCTTTTCTACGATAACAAAGATGCCCTCGAATCCCCGCTCCACCAACCCCGCCATTACGTCCACGTCGGCCGCGCAGGTCGCCCAGGCGCTGGTCAAGCTCGGATTTCCCGTCTTCCCGTGCGTACCGCGCGCCAAGACCCCGCTGACCTCACGCGGCTTCAAGGACGCGTCGACCGACCCGGCGCAGATTGACGCATGGTTCGCGAAGCACCCCAATGCCAACATCGCGATCGCCACCGGGGATCTTGTCGTCGTCGACGTCGATGGCCCGCTGGGTGAGGCGGCACTTCTGCGCTTCGGTGCCCTCCCCGTCACGGTGACGGTCCGCACCGGCAAGGGACGCCACCTCTACTTCAAGGCGCCTCCGGGCGTCGAAATTCGGAACAGCGCTCGTCGCCTCGGCGAGCAGCTCGACACTCGCGGGGTCGGCGGATACGTGATCGCGCCGCCGTCAATTCATCCAGATGGACGGCGGTATGAGTGGGAGCGGGGCTCGTCGCCGTGGCAGGTCGCCTGCGCGCCCCTGCCGCCGGTGCTGGGCCTCGCCCTCACCGACCGGCCCGCCCTGCACTCCAGCACGTCGTTCGAAGGTTATGCCGATCGCCTCTTCGTCCCGCGTCGCCGACTGCCTCTGCGCGAGGCGCTGAAGTACGTCGTCACCGGCATGCGCGACGGCGAGGGGCGCAACAATCAGGCGTTCAAGATCGCGCTGATGTGCTTGAGGGAGGTCAGCTTGCGCGAAACGTGGCCGATTCTGCGCGCCTGGAACGCGGACAACCACGATCCACTCTCCGACCTTGAGTTGGCACAGGTCGTCTTCAACGCGTCGAAGTACCTGCGCAGCAATCCCCCCGGCACGCCTGGACGGGCGGCGTGAGCACCGCGGCCATCGCCGCGCTCGATGAGATCAGTGGCGCCC